>NZ_ATVU01000023.1:0-57119 GCF_000420885.1 Dorea sp. AGR2135
AATTGCCATCGGAATATGCTTTTCATTAAAGATAATGCAATGTTCATTGTAATACACATATGGTGAATACTGTAAATAATACTGCTCTCCACACAGAGTGATTGGTATAATCCTGTGGTTTTGTCTTGCCGGTTGTGAGAGGTGACCTGCATACCCTTCGTTTTCCCTGCAAAGCAGGCACGCCGGGTATCCAGATTTTTTTGCAGTTCCATCTTTTGCAATATCCCTTGGATCTTTTTCTGATTTTGACAAGTTAATTGTGATATCCATCTTGCCAAATTCTGTATCAGTCTCCCACTTTTCATCCTTTATAATCCGATCTGTGCGGATATAGTTTGTTGCCTGGCTGAAATGATAATAAAATTCAGTTGCTGCCTTTGGGGATGAATTTAAGGAACTTCTCGCAGCATATATTCGGAAACATAACACAACCATACATTCTGCTACAGGAAAAACGCCTCTTTCACGTTATCTCCACAGTGTGCATCCGATCAGAAAGCCAAAATCCCCGGAATGGCTGGATGAATGCTTTTTGAATCGTACAACCCGTAGGATATCCAGAGATGCAACATTGGAATTAGACTGCAGGTGTTATGATGCCCCAATGCAGTTGATTGGACAGAAAGTAGAAGTACGTTATCTGCCGGATGATCCAGAAAAAGTATGGGTATTCTCAGAAGGGAAAAGATATCAGGCTCGTCTGACAAATCGAATTGAAAATGGAAAAACAAAACGTGAGAATCAAGTAGCGATTGATTATAGCACAGCCCTTGGAGGTGGAAAGAATGTACACTGATTTTTATGGCTTAAGTTTTAATCCTTTTGATAAACAGATGGTAAAAGAAAAAGATGCATTTGAGTCGGAAGATTTCCGTGAAATGACAGCGCGATTAGAGTACTTGAAAGAAATCCGGGGAATCGGAGTTTTTACAGCTAGTCCAGGGATGGGGAAAACATTTGCCCTGAGATTTTTTGCGAAAGGGCTGAATCCCAACCTATACCAATGTGCATATCTATGCCTGTCAACAGTAAGTGTGCAGGAATTCTACAGGCAGTTATGTGAGGCTTTGGGATTAGAATCAGGGTTTGGAAAAAGCCAGATGTTCCGGTCGATTCAGGAGAGACTGTATTATCTGTATAAAGAAAAAAGGCAGCCATTTATCTGCATTCTGGATGAAGCGCAGTATTTAAGCAGTAACATCTTAAGAGACTTAAAAATGCTAATGAACCAGAAATATGATTCTGTAAACTGCTTTTCATTGATTCTTTGTGGTGAGCCTTATCTGAATCACATTTTAGAGAAGCAGGTAAATGAAGCACTGCGTCAGAGAATTGTAGTACATTATAATTTTCATGGATTGACAGATCAGGAAGTACCAGATTATATCAGAAAGAAGATTCGAGCAGCCGGAGGAAGGAAAGACATCATAGATACCGCAGCAATCAACAACCAGACATTGAGCTGATAAAGTGCAAGAAAAGAGGCATGATTGTGTCGTTGAGATGCGATTGTGCTTTTTTTCTGTAAAAGTTGGCGATTATAAAGTGTCGCTCGACAGTATTTCATTCCAACGGTTTACTACAATTAAATACCACTCCTCCGAAACTGGAATACTATGTAAATTCCCTAATCGAGAAGGAAATTCGTGAAATAGATTACATAGTATCAAAAGCAAGTAAACTATGATAATTCCTCTCAACCATTTCCCTCGCAACTTATTTTTTTATCTCTTTTCTTTGCCATATTGTTATTTATGCCTTCATCCTTCTTGACCAGCTCTTTATAGCGAATGGCATACATAGAATACCAATCAAGACAGGAATAGTAATAAGTAGATATGGTGACCAGATAAGCTTCCCAAAAATACGAAAAGTATTAGTTCTGAAAATATCTGTTGAACTTCCTACCAATGGTATTAAATCCAATGCTTTTTGCATTTCATAAGGAAGATATTCTGCAATCATCATTGGTCCGTATACAACAGCCAGACTAAGCAGTAAGGTAAGTACATTATTTTTTACAGCCGCTGATATAAACATAACAATTCCAGCAAAACCTATTGCTCCAAGCAATACAAAAGCATATTCATAAATTTCTGCCTGCAGCATATTCATAGGTGCAACAGCAATCAGCTTGATATTCTGAATCGGCATATCCCATCCGGCAGTTCCCATAAAAAACAACTGTGATATAACACTTGAAACAGCAAGTAATACAAATAACTCCACTGTAAACGCTAAACCAGTAAGAATTTTGGCAAGAGCGATTTTCCCCCAACCATTTCGAGTCGTCAATACTAATGCGCTTGTATTATCATGCCATTCGCCAGCAAATAAAGAGGATAAAACAATACCGAGAAACAAAGCCATCACAACTCCCAGATCCGCAACCGTACTACCAAGAAGCGTTGACCATCCTTCTACCCACTCATAATGAAATGGTTTTTCTACCTTCCTCTCTATCTGATGTAAAAACTCTTTTTCAGCTCCTACCTGACCACTGACCTCCAAAAACTCATCAAGCACCTGCTGTCTTCTTTCATAGAAGCCTGTTAACTTATCCGGATCAACATAACTTATCATCGTTTTATAATTACTGGTATCTCGAAGCTCCGGATACAATGTTCCGAGCCAACTATTAACTATCTGCCAGTCTGTCTTTTCCAGTTCTTCCTCCATACCGTCAGCTTCCATTTGCTGATAATCACTTACTATTTGCTGCAAGGTTTCATCCGTCAATTCTCCACCAAATGAAAGTGCATATTCCTGACTATCCTTTATTACTGTATATCCATCAAAATTATTGCCAAAAGCGCTTGTATAGTCATCTGAACTGCCAAAACCGAACCATTGAAACGAAAGTATGCTGCCAAAAATTACACAATAAACAAAACACAACAACACACATATTTTAACGATTTTCTTTCGCCATAACTTTTTATGCTCTAACCAAAATAGCTCCATTCTATTTCACTCCTTCCTCTGTCGGAAAATAAAATAAATAAAGATCTTCCAATGTAGCTTCACAAGGAACCGCTCGCTCACTAGGCATATTGTCTGAAATAATACGCAATATAATTTCTTTTCCTTCATGCCGTAAATTAGCAACCGTTGTTTTTGTCTGCCATTGTCTAGCTTCTTGTGGAGAAACAGAAAGTTCCCAAACCTTACCATTTGCCTTGTGAATCAACTCTGGAACCGTACCCTGCAATATAAATTTTCCTTTTTTCATCAATAGCACTTCATCTGCTATTGCTTCTATATCCGATACAATATGTGTGGAAAGAATCACAATTTTATCACCTGCATACTCTGAGAGCAGATTACGAAAACGGACACGCTCTTTCGGATCAAGTCCTGCAGTCGGCTCATCCAAAATCAAAATTTTCGGATTATTAAGTAACGCCTGTGCAATTCCTACTCTTTGTTTCATACCACCGGAAAAAGTTTTTACTTTTTTGTTTGCCACATGGCTTAAATCAACTACTTCCAACAATTCAGTCACACGTTTTTTTGCAACCTTCTTCGGTATTCCTTTCAGTGCTGCAATATACATTAAGAACTCCACCGCAGTATAATTTGGATAATATCCAAAATCCTGTGGTAAATAACCCAACACATTCCGGTAATCTGCCCCCATCGAAGTTACTTCTTTTCCATCCAGCAATACCTCCCCTGAGGTTGACTCCAAAATAGCACATAGCATACGCATCAATGTTGTTTTACCTGCACCGTTAGCCCCCAAAAGACCATATACTCCCGGCTTTAAGGTTGCACTAACACAATCTACCGCTATTTTTCTGCCATACTGTTTTGTTAAACGATCAAGCGACAATTCCATACATTTTTCCTTCCTTTCTCATCTCTGCAATATAATGAATTTCATTTATAAAGAACATAGCAAAAATCAAAAATGTAACAATCCACACCCCCACTGCTGATGTTTCATATAACCATGGCAATATTCTTGCTGACATACCCCAACAAATGCAGGAACCCAGCATTACAATCGCACATATCTGTAAACTCTGTTTCTTTTGCAAACGGATCAAACGTAGCAACGCAACCATACACACTAAGTACGGAACCAGGCAGTATAGGACCATCTGTCCAATCTCTTTATAAGAATTTTGCAAATAAACTTCCATACACAAAAGAATTGTTATACACACCAAATTAGCTGCCCCGACCAAAACCAGCTTTGCTAACGTGATTTGGGCACCAGAAGCTCTTGTTACCGCTTCAATCTCGCTCATTCCATAATACTGGCTTTTAAAAATTGCTGGTATGATAGCCAATACAAACAGCGGCATAAAAATTGGTATATTCTTTGGCACGTCTGCAATGCTGGCAATCGTTAAACAAACTATAAATAACGTTACTGCCTGCAAACCAAATATTGGAATACCTTCAAAGCGAAATACATCTGAAAGATAGTGAAAGAAACCTGTCCTCGGTTCTGCCCTAGTCACTTCCTGTTCTCGTACAATTTCAGTGCAAAGCTTAATCGTTTCCTCTAATCTTTTAGGATGTACTTCCTCTCCTAAAGATTGCTTTAAATAGCCCTTCAAATTTTTATCTTTCATTTTCCTGCTCCTTTCTCATAATTTTTAAAGCATTACGAACCCTGCTTTGTGCTGTTCGCATATTGCATCCCATCACTTTTGCAATCTCTCCAAAACTAAGTTGTTCTCCAAAGCGTAGAATGACTGCTTCCCTTTGTTCTGATGATAAAAAATTCAAAAAATAGCTTATCTCTGCCCTATCCTCTAGCCGAACTATGTCGTTATACTCATGCACTATATTTTCTTCATCTTCTAATGGAGAAAACCCAACCTTCCTGCTTTCATCAATACATAAATGATTTGCAATCGTGTATACATAAGCCTTAAACTTCTTTTTCCCTTTATATCCGGATAAATTCTTAAACAACTTCAAAAATGTTTCCTGAGTCAGGTCTTCTGCTTTTTCCAGATTAGAGCAATGCCACCTACAGTAACGTAAAATAGATGTATAATAGCGTTTTATCAATTCTTCTGCTGCATTTTCATTTCCAAGTAGAATCTGTTCCACTAATTCGTCATCACTCAACACGCATCAGACTCCTTTCCATTGAATATCTGTATATATATAATAACGGGTTATGCACTTAAAATGATTAAAAGATTCCTCATTTTTTCTTTTTTGCCCATCCTAGACACTGCGATACCCTCCTTCAAAATGTTCAAATTATGTAGCCTTTTTTCGTTTTTTATGCCCTTTAATCGTATCAAAAGATATGCAAGGCATATTTCCCTGTCACTTCATCAGGAACGCCTTAAATCGTCAATTTCCTGTCAGGAAAGGCAATCAGTGTTCAAACCGATTGCCCCCTCAGATGTTGTGACACTTTCTTATTCCGTCTGTATCTGCCGGAATGCTGCTTCAAAATGTGCTAAAGCCTTATCCACAATCCAGCAGAATTTCCATTTATCCAACAAGTGATGATACAAGTCCTCTGCATTGTCGTAGTTGGAATTATTCTCAAAATATCCATCCATGTAATACTCCAGTACAATAAAGCCGAACCTAACATCATATACCACACACATATCTCCCAATTCATCCATCATACTGCGGAACAGTTCCACAACCTTTGTACACTTTCTGATTTCTTCCTGTTTCATAAGCTCTCTATCCTCCATACCCTTAACCGTTTACTGTGACTTCCTTTGATTTCTGTTCTTCCCCTGCGATACGCTTTCTCCGCTTTTCCATGTATCTGCGGTTATATTCTGCTTTTTTTGCCCTGCGTACTTTCAGCTTTTCATGCTCTGCAATTTCTTCCGCAGTCGGTTCTTTTACAGGCAGTTCAAACTTCCCGATAAAGTTCAGGTAAATCTCCACTTCCTGTACCCTTTCTCCGCTGGAATAATCCGCTTCATGGACAAGTATCTTTTCCACAAATTCATTCAGCATGGGGGTAGTTAATTCACTGAAATCCGTATAGCGTTTCACAAGTTCTATAAATTTGTCTGCCCGGACTGTATCACTCTCATATTTTTCAATCTCGGCTTTGGCATTTTCCATAGATATTTCAATGGTGTCCTGTGCAATTTTTCGCTTTAAAGACCTTATGCTCTCTTTCTGCTTGTCTCTCGAAGAGGAATATATCCTGTTGATAAATTCCTCCTCATTGGTAATCACATAATCACTGACCGCTTTGATGGTTTCCAGCACCAGCTTTCTTACAACCTCTGTCCGGATATAATGCTGGCTGCACTGTTTGTCATAACTCTGTCTGCTTAAGTTATAGGTGGAGCAGTTATACTCATCACGATCCGGTCTGCGTTTTCCGTTTAATTCCCCTTTCCAATTTCTTGCCCTTCCTGCTCCGCCACGATGGTTGTACATTTTAGCACCGCAATCAGCACAATACAAAAGCTCCGTAAACGGATTGGCTTCGCCGACTGTATCCGTCCTGCGGACGGTCTTTCTCAGTTCCTGCACCTTATTCCACATTTCTTCAGAAACGATTGCTTCCTGTGTATTCTTGAAAATAACCCAGTCCTCTTTTGGTGTCTTTTTTGCCCTCTTATCCTTGTAGGACTCTTTCTAAGAGCGGAAATTTACGGTATGTCCCATATACTCCGGCTTGGAAAGAATATCCCTCACCGTTGCCCCACGCCACACATAAGGGGTTGCAGTATTATTGTTGGAACGGCAGGTTCCAAGTCCCCGCTTGGCAAGATAATAGGATGGACACTCGATTTGTTCCTCCGAAAGTATCCTTGCAATCTCATAGGGTCCTTTCCCCTCCAGAGACATCCGGTATATCCTGCGTACCACCTCGGCAGCTTCTTCATCAATTATCCACTGGTTTTTATCTTCCTCACTTTTCTGGTAACCGTAAATGGCATTATTGGTGGTGTGTTTTCCCTTCATTCCCCTTGCACGAAGCACCGTAGTCACTTTCCGGCTGGAGTCATGAATGTACCACTCATTCATGATGTTTAGAAACGGGGCGAACTCACTGCTCTCTCTTTTCTGATTATCAACTCCGTTTGCAATCGCAATAAAGTGGACTTCCTTTTCCTTGAACATGACCTCCGTATAAAAGCCCACCTGCAGATAGTCACGCCCTATCCGGCTCATATCCTTTACAATAACTGTGCCAATGCTTCCGTCCTCAATTCCTGCTATCATTCTTTTCCAGTCCGGTCTGTCAAATGAACCGCTGGAATAACCGTCATCTGTGAAATGCTCTATGTTAGTATAGCCATTCTGTTTTGCATAATCCTCAAGCATCTTCTTCTGGTTGACGATACTGTTACTGTCCCCTACCATTTCATCATCACGAGAAAGTCTTTCGTAGAGGGCAGTAATCTTTTCATTTTCTGCTTTTTTTGTTCTCATTTTTTGTCCTTTCTTGTGCTTTTTTCTTAACTACCCTTTACAATATAAGTCCTCCGGATAGTGTTTCGGCGGTGAAGTTTTCCATTCACGGAGACTTGCTGACACAGTTTCAAAAGTCTGTCCTTCCTTCAGCACAGGGAGAGCGGCATCTTCGTTTTCTCTATGTTCCGTTTCACTCTGCCTGATACTCATACGGTGAATCCGTTCCACCTCTTTCCAGCCGGACTGTAAGATGGTCTTTCCTCTTGCTGTAAAAGTATATCCCTGGCAGTCCAACATAGCGGTGACCGCTTCAAACCGATTTGCCTGCGTTGTGGCACAAAGCAGTCTGACGGCAAGCAGGGTAAGCACGTCCCTCTCCCTGGAAGGAAGCTCTGACAGGTCTGTCCGTGCAATCTCCACAGTTGGGATGATGGCATGGTGGTCGGTCACTTTGCTGTCGTCTGTTACCCGGTCAATATCCGGCTCGCCGGCACAGCCTTTTTCGAAGGGCATATTGTCACGCAGCCACAGGATTATGGAAGCGGCAGTTGCCTGCATGCCCTTCGTCAAATACTGGCTGTCCGTTCTCGGATAGGTTGGATACCGATTCAGTAATTCTTTTCTCTTTGCACAAAAAGTCTGATATTCCTCCTGTTCTTTTTGCTAACTATAACAAGTTTCTCAGGAGAAAACGACTGTGCGATTTTCACATTCAATCTGCCAGAAACTCTCTGGCAGACTGAATCCTTTCTACCGCTCACGCTCTTTTTTCTTTTGTTCCGGTTCTATCTCCACTCCTTCTCCATCGTCCAACAAGGGCAATTACTTTACACTTAGTCATATGGCTTCCTCCTTCCTCGAAAAATTTAATAGCCAATCCTTTTTACGGGACGGGCTATGTATAAAAATGAGCATGAAAAAAGCCGACTGATTTTCAATTTGAATCAATCGGCTATGTAATATATTCTATTTTACATTTTTCAAGATATTCAATTTCTCGAAAATCTTTTTCTTCACGAAAACGTTCTGGAATATTTCCAAATATTGTCTTATAAATTTCAGCAGACCCTTCTGTATATTCTTCAACTTTATGTGTTAATTTCTTTTTACTTGCTCTTGAAATGTTTCTGATTGTCGTGGAAGCCATTCATTCATAATTTGAAATGCATTATATTTCTCCAGTCTATCAAAACATACTCCCATTGTTTCTATGATTTCTTTTATCCGCATTTTCTCTTTTGAGGGAATAATAATATACCTCTTTTTTACACATTCACTAATTCTATATTCATTATATTCTACTGGAATAAGCTTACTTTTATACCAATATTCATGTGTAAGTGCAGCATCATCAACCAAACCATTTAAATATAACTGTTCCCATGAAATTAACTGTTCATCATTTTCATCAACGACTATCTTATAAACTTTAACATCTAGCGTATCTTCTTGAAAATACTTATATATCTCCAATGCACGCAAGCATTGAATAATACTTGGTGCCAAACATATTCTATTTGTTTTAACTTCTTCCCCTATAGAAGTATCTCCTGGTATTCGTGGAATCAGTATTTCCTGTGTTGGCTTATTAAATAATGTTACATGATATAAAATCAATTCTATTCCCCTTTTTACTACTAGATGGTTCTTTATGCAAATAATCGAAAATCTGTTCCTCATTATAATCTCTCTTTTTTAATATTTCAATTTATTATTTTCCACGATAGCTTATGAAAAGTTGGGGAATCCTACGCTATCATACATCAAAAGTTGGGGAAATATTGGGTAATTACACTACTCCCCAACTTTTACCCAATTCCATGCATAAATAGCGATAATTTACGATAAGTCAAAATTTATTCCCCAATACGCAAAAAAACCTTGAATCATCCCATTTTCATAGGAAATTCAAGGTTTTTCGTTGATTTACATGATAATCATACGGTTCAAATTCTTATGCGAACTGTAAGATTATGCGTTCATCTGAGCTGCAACTTCTGCTGCAAAGTCCTCATTCTTTTTCTCAAGACCTTCACCAGTCTCGAAACGAACGAATCTCTTAAGCTCTACAGGTGTTCCAACTTCTTTGGATACCATCTCAAGATACTTAGCAACTGTCTCTTTGTTCTCAGCTTTTACATACTCCTGCTCTAACAGGCAGATCTCTTTGAGCTCTTTTGCAAGACGTCCAGTAATCATCTTCTCGATGATGTTCTCTGGCTTGTTAGCATTCTTAGGATCATTCTTAGCCTGAGCGATAAGAATCTCTTTCTCGTGCTCTTTGTACTCTTCCGGTACATCATCAGTAGATACATACTTCGGATTCAGAGCTGCTACCTGCATAGCAACGTTCTTAAGAGCCTCTTTAACTCTCTCGTCATCGCTCTCTGTCTTAGCTTCTACTAAAACACCGATCTTTCCTGCTGCGTGGATGTAAGATACAACGATTCCATCCTCAGATACGATTTTCTCAAATCTTCTGATGTTCATGTTCTCACCAATCTTAGCGATCATAGCTGCAAGTTTCTCATCTACTGTCATAGATGTATCAAGTGCCCATTTCTCAGCCTTGAATGCATCGATATCAGCTGCATCTGTGTCTGCTGCCTGCTCAACAACTTCTTTAACAAATGTCTGGAATACTTCATTCTTTGCTACGAAGTCTGTCTCAGCATTAACTTCTACGATTGCTGCAACTTTATCACCATCTTTGATAGTTGTTGCTACAAGTCCTTCAGCGGCAATTCTTCCTGCTTTCTTCTCAGCAGTAGCAAGTCCCTTCTCACGAAGGAATTCAATAGCTTTGTCAAAATCACCATCTGTTGCAGAAAGTGCCTTTTTGCAGTCCATCATTCCTGCTCCGGTCATCTCTCTTAATTCTTTTACCATACTAGCTGTAACTGCCATCTTTTTTGTCCTCCAATTAATTAATGTAATTAATCAATATTATCTGGTTCTTACTCTTCTGTTGCCTCTGCTACTTCTTCAGCTGCTTCAGCCTCCTCGTATACGTCAGCGCCAGCCTCGCCCTGATTAGCTTCGATAACAGCATCTGCCATCTTAGAAACGATCAATTTTACTGCACGGATTGCATCGTCATTTCCTGGGATAACATAGTCAAGCTCTTCTGGATCACAGTTTGTATCAGCGATACCGATAAGTGGAATTCCAAGTGTGTGAGCCTCCTGAACACAGATTCTCTCTTTCTTAGGATCTACTACGAAGATAGCATCCGGGATTTTCTTCATCTCTTTGATTCCGCCAAGGTTCTTCTCAAGTTTCTCCCACTCTTTTTTGATCTGGATAACTTCTTTCTTAGGCAGTACATCAAATGTTCCATCCTCAGACATTCTCTCAATCTCTTTGAGACGGGCAATTCTGCTCTTGATTGTCTTGAAGTTTGTAAGCATTCCTCCAAGCCATCTCTCATTTACATAATACATTCCGCAGCGCTCTGCTTCTACTTTGATTGCATCCTGAGCCTGTTTCTTTGTTCCTACGAAAAGGATTGTTCCGCCCTGTGCTGCAATATCAGATACTGCATAGTAAGCCTCATCAACTTTTCCTACAGATTTCTGTAAGTCGATGATATAGATACCATTTCTCTCTGTGTAGATGTAAGGAGCCATCTTAGGGTTCCATCTTCTTGTCTGATGTCCAAAGTGAACACCTGCTTCTAAAAGCTGCTTCATTGAAATAACGCTCATGTTTCTTTCCTCCAATTGGTTTTTTTACTTCCGCACCGGTATACGTCCTTGAAACCAGTCTCTTTCTTTTGACTGGCACCGTCTCAGACAGCCATGTGCGTGCTTTTTTGCGACCTTAAAATGATATCATAAAACCCTTGCGAATGCAAGGGTTTTTCAAAAACATCATATTAGATTTTTGTATATTTTATATTTTCAAATGTGACTCACCTATGGTTCAAATATGACTCAATTCAAGAATGCCTCGGAGTTTTTATATCATGGAAATTGTAATTTTCTAAAGATGTTGGGGGCAAAAGCCCCAACTATGATTCCTGCGGATTGTTCCGTGCTTTGCACTCCCACTGGCATCATGATATTAAAAATGCCAGGATTCAAAAGAAATCCTGGCAAATAAATTCAATATTCTTTTATTAAGGACGTACGATTCTCATATTAGAAGGGACACTTGCTACTTTTACTACATCACCTGTATGTGGTGCATGGATCATCTGACCATTTCCAATGTAAATTCCACAGTGTCCGGATCTTACACACACATCTCCAGGCTGTGGGTTACTCACTGTCGGAAGGGCATTCAATGACGCTGATGTGCAGGAACGTGAATATCTACCTGTCAGGCAGAAACCTACAAGACCTGAACAGTCAAAGGAATTCGGTCCTGTCGCTCCCCATACATACGGTTTTCCAAGTGCAGAATACGCACGGGACACTGCGTCTCCTGATACATAACTTGGAGCATTGTTGCTTGTTCCTTTATTGGAACTATTTCCCTTATTGCTATTACTTGAGCTATTGCTTGATGAGCTGGAAGAATTATTCCTGTTCGATGCAGCCTGCTGTCTTGCTGTTTCTGCTGCCGCTGCCTGTCTTGCTGCTTCTTCCTGCTGTCTCTTCAGCTCTTCTTCCGCCGCCTTACGCTCAGCTTCTTCGATCTGCTGATTCAGATCAGACACCTCTGCCTGTTTAGATGCGATCAGGTTATCAAGTTTCGACTCCTGCGACTCATACTCTGTCTGCATACTTTCAAGCTGTGACTGTTCTTCTTCCAATTGATCTTTCAGATCAGAAATCTTCTGCTTTGTCTCTACGTACTCCTGTAATTTCTGTCTGTCGTAATTATGTACATTACTTACATATTCCGCTTTGTTGACCATATCAGAGAAATCCTCTGAACCAACTAAGCTTTCTACAGCACTCTGATCACCAGCTTCGTACATATACTTAATACGAACCTTCATATCTGCATACTGTTTCTGTTCTTCTGCCTCGGCATCTTCCAGATCTGACTGTGCCTGAATAATCTCTTCACCTTTACTGCTAAGTTGAGACTCCAGCTCCGTAATCTTTCCCACTACTGTATTAAGCTGTGTCTGGAGTGAACTTACTTCATTCTGTGCGGACTCTTTGCTCTTTTTCAAATCGTCAACAGATGGATCTGCAAAAACCGGTGTCACAAGTACAGAACTGGCAACTGCCGCCGCCAGAATTCTCTTACCTATTTTGTTCATATTCATCTTCCCTCTTTTAATTATTTTTCTTTCGAAAACGCCCCATCGTTATTATACACATTTTTCATAGTTTACGCAACCCGCTACAAATTTGACGCAATCTTTATCATTTTGTGTTCATTTTTTTACCATTTCAGATACAATTCCATCAAATATGTCTAGATATGATCCTGTATATGACAAATGCCAGTCCTTTCAAAAAAACTGGCATTAAATTATTCATTTTCTTATATACTTTATGGACGAACGTACCACATATTAGATGGTACTGCAGATATTTTCACTACATCTCCTGTGTGTGGTGCATGAATCATCTGACCTCCACCTATATAAACACCTACATGCCCAACTCTTACACAAATATCTCCTGGCTGTGGATTACTTACCTTAGTCAATCCAACGAAATCACTGGAGCTATATGTATGTGAATATCTTCCTGTCAGACAGAAACTTACAAGTCCGGAACAATCGAAAGAATTCGGTCCTGCCGCTCCCCATACATACGGTTTTCCAAGTGCTGAATATGCACGGGATACTGTACTTCCGGATACGTAACTACCAGAACTGCTGCTTGATGATGAACTGCTGTTTCCTTTGTTACTGGAACTGCTTGGATTCGAGCTGCTGTTGCCTTTATTACTATTGGAGCTGCTTGAACTATTGGAGTTGCCAGAATTACTATTCGTTGTTGTACTATTCTGAGATGCTGCCTGAAGTTGTTTCTGTCTTTCCTCTTCTGCTTTCTTCTGACGCTCTTCCTCTTCTTTCGCCGCCTTCTCTGCCGCTTCCTGAATCTGTGAATCAAGATCTGCTACTTCTGCCTGTTTTGAATCAATCAGAGTTGTCAGATTAGACTCTTCTGTCTCATATTCTGTCTGCATGCTCTCAAGCTGTGACTGCTCTGTCTCAAGCTGTTCCTTCAGATCAGCAATCTTCTGCTTAGTTGCAACATATTCTTCCAGCTTGTCGCGATCATATCCATGTACACTTTGAACATACTCAGCTTTACTTAACAGATCCGAAAAATCTTCTGAGCTTACCAGTGATTCAAGCGCTGTTGCATCACCAGCCTCATACATATACTTGATGCGAAGCTTCATAGCCGCATACTGTGTCTTCTCGTCTTCCTGTGCCTGCTCCAGATCTGCCTGCGCCTGAATAATCTCTTCACCCTTTGTTGTAAGATCAGCTTCCAATTGAGTAATCTTACTTACAATACTCTGAAGCTGTGACTGAAGTGAGTTCACTTCACTTTGCGCTGATGCCTTACTCTTCTGAAGATCATCTACTGAAGGTGCTGCCAAAACCGGTGTAACTACTAAACTGCTCGTAATTAATGCTGCCAGTATTCTTCTTCCAAATTTATTCATATAAAAACTTCCTCACTCAAATGTATACAATTTTATATAGTTTTGCTACTACATCTAGATGTTATTATACATGAGTCAGTACATATTTGCAATATTTTTTAACATTTTTGTAACATTTGGACCAGTCAAGCCATGCAGGAAAATAAATATGGGGTGAGAAATCAAGCTTGTTTGAAGTTCTCACCCGATACTTATTTTGTTACTGTACATTCATATTCGTATATCCCATCAGGCTGACATCGATTTCCTGTGCGGCTTCTCTTCCTTCGCGGATTGCCCATACAACCAGTGACTGACCTCTGTGCATATCTCCCGCTGTGAACACCCGCTCCACATTTGTATGATACTCACCTGCCGGTGTTGCCACATTTGTACGCGCATTGACTTCCACGCCAAATGCTTTTGTCACATATTCTTCACTTCCAAGAAATCCTGCTGCAATAAGTACAAGATCTGCCTGTACTGTATACTCAGTTCCCGGTATCTCAGTCATCATCATGCGTCCGGTTTTCTCGTCTTTCTTCGGCTCCAGCTTCACAAGTGTGACCTTGCAGAGATTTCCTTCCTTATCTTTGATGAACTCTTTGACCGTTGTCTGATATACACGCGGATCATGTCCGAAGACTGCCGCTGCTTCTTCCTGGCCATAGTCTGTTTTGCAGACTTTTGGCCACTCCGGCCACGGGTTGTTATCTGCACGAGTGTCTGGTGCTTTGGGCATCATTTCTACTTGAAGAACAGATTTTGCGCCATGTCTCATAGAAGTTCCGATACAGTCATTTCCCGTATCACCTCCGCCAATAACGATAACGTGTTTTCCCTTTGCAGAAATGTATGTGCCATCCACCAGTTTCATATCATTTGCCCACAATGCTTTTGTCGTGGACTTCAGGAAATCGACTGCAAAATAAATTCCTTTTGCGTCCCGTCCCGGTGCTTTAATATCTCTTGGATGAGAAGCTCCACAGCAGAGAACTACACGGTCAAACTCTTTTAATATAGAAGAAGCTTTTTTGTCTTTACCAATATTGCAATTTGTTACAAACGTAATTCCTTCTTCTTCCATAATATTTACCTTACGGTCAATATACTGTTTTTCCAGTTTCATGTTTGGAATTCCGTAACGAAGAAGTCCTCCGACTTTGTCTTCCCGTTCAAACACTGTCACGCTATGTCCTCTGCGGTTCAGCATATCTGCCACAGCAAGTCCAGACGGTCCTGATCCCACAACAGCTACTTTCTTTCCGGTTCTGACTTTCACCGGTCTTGCCGCAGCGTATCCTTTTTCGTAAGCATTTTCAATAATACTGTACTCATTCGCTTTTGATGATACTGCATTTCCGTTGAGTCCACATGTACATGCTGCCTCACAAAGTGCAGGACATACCCTGGAAGTGAATTCCGGAAAATTATTCGTCTTTTTTAACCTATAATAAGCCTCTTCCCAGTTGCCGTGGTAAATCAGATCATTCCACTCCGGCACCAGGTTATGGAGAGGGCAGCCACTTGCCATCCCCATAATCATCTGTCCTGCCTGGCAGAACGGAACGCCACACGCCATACATCTTGCACCTTGGCGCTCCTGTTCTTCTTTTGACAAAGGTGTGTGGAATTCGCGGAAATGCTTGATTCGCTCCTTCGGTGACTCTGCCGGCTTATCCTGTCTTTCATATTCCATAAATCCTGTTGGTTTTCCCACGTTGTCCGCCCCCTATCTTCTTCCTTCTTTAATTGCGTAAAATGCTTCAATTCTAGCTTGCTCACTGCTCATGCCCTGTTCTTCCATCTGAACGATAGTAGAAAGCATTTTCTCGTAATCAATCGGAATGATTTTCTTAAATTTCGGCAGATAATCGGTAAAGTGATCCAGAATTTCTTTTCCGCTCTCAGAATTCGTATAAGCCACATGCTCTTCGATCATTTCTTTCAACTCGTTGATTTCAAACTTCGAAGTCACTCGTTCAATATTTACCATCTGCTTATTAATATTCTTATAAAGATCACTGTTCAGATCCAGTACATAAGCGACACCGCCGCTCATTCCGGCTGCAAAGTTCTTTCCAGTCTTGCCAAGAACAACAACGCATCCGCCGGTCATGTACTCACATCCATGATCACCAACACCTTCTACAACTGCTTTTGCTCCAGAGTTTCGGACTGCAAAACGCTCACCTGCCACACCATTGATAAAAGCTTTACCACTGGTTGCTCCGTAAAGTGCAACATTTCCTATTATAATATTCTCTTCGTGTTTAAATGTAACACCCTTCGGTGGATACACGATCAGTTTTCCGCCTGAAAGACCTTTACCAAAATAATCATTGCCGTCTCCTACAAGTTCCAGTGTCAGACCCTTTGGAATAAATGCACCAAATGATTGACCGCCTGCTCCGGTACATTTGATCACATAACTGTCTTCCTCTACGCCTTCCGGATATCTTCTTGTAATTTCTGATCCGAAAATTGTTCCAAATGTACGGTTGGTGTTCGTGACATCGACTTCCAGGCTTCTCTTCTGATGCTTTTCAAGTGCCGGAAGCAGTTCTTTTACAAGGACTCTTTCGTCCAGCGTCTTCTCCAGTTCGAAATCATAAATCTTCTTTGGATTATAAGTCATTGGTGTCTTTGTTCCCTCATAAGGGTTTTGCAGGATCTGGCTTAAATCCAGTGTTGCTGCACGATCAGATGTCGGCACTTCTTTGACTTTCAGAAGGTCAGTCCTTCCAACCAGTTCATCAATCGTACGAACACCTAATTTTGCCATATATTCGCGCAGATTCTGTGCGATGAATCTCATAAAGTTGATGACGTATTCCGGTTTTCCGCGGAAGTTCTTGCGAAGTTCCGGATTCTGTGTTGCCACACCAACCGGACATGTATCCAAATTACATACCCGCATCATAACACATCCCATAGTTACAAGTGGTGCTGTCGCAAATCCAAATTCCTCTGCTCCAAGGATTGCTGCAATTGCCACGTCACGACCACTCATCAATTTTCCATCTGTCTCAATACGGACACGTTCACGCAGTCCATTTTGGATCAACGTCTGATGTGTTTCCGCAAGTCCAAGCTCCCAAGGAAGTCCTGCATTGTGGATAGAACTCTTAGCCGCCGCTCCGGTTCCTCCGTCATATCCAGAGATCAGGATCAGTCCGGCTCCTGCTTTTGCAACACCGGCTGCGACAGTTCCAACACCTGCTTCAGATACAAGTTTTACGGAAATCCTTGCGTCTTTATTTGCATTTTTACAGTCATAAATGAGCTGTGCCAGATCCTCGATAGAGTAAATATCGTGATGCGGTGGTGGTGAAATCAGGCTGACACCTGGCGTAGAATGTCTTGTCTTGGCAATCCACGGATAGACCTTTCCTCCTGGAAGATGTCCACCTTCTCCTGGTTTTGCACCCTGTGCCATTTTAATCTGAATCTCTTTTGCGCTGACAAGATATCTGCTCGTTACACCAAATCGTCCGGAAGCGACTTGCTTAATTGCAGAACATTTTTCTGTATCCAGACGCTCGATTTCTTCACCGCCTTCACCACTGTTGGATTTACCATGCAGACGGTTCATGGCGATTGCAAGCGTCTCATGTGCCTCCTTGGAAATGGATCCGTAGGACATAGCACCTGTCTTGAATCGCTGAACGATTTCATCCACACTCTCTACTTCTTCAATCGGAATACCTTTCTTCGGATAATTAAAATCAAGCTGACCTCGCAGATTAATGTGGGCACCTTCTTCATTTACCATATCTGTGTACTGCTTAAACATTTCATAATTGCCAAGTCTTGTAGACTGTTGAAGCATATGGATCGTACGTGGATTGTACAGATGTTCCTCGCCACAGCTTCTGGATTTGTGTTGTCCGAGACTGTCCAGTGTCAGATCTACTTCCAGTCCAAGTGGATCGAATGCCTGAGAATGTCTTGCAAGATAATCCTGTGCAATCTCCTCAATACCGATGCCGCCAACACGGCTGACTGTATCTGTAAAATATCTGTTAATAAATTCTTCTTTTAATCCAATGGCCTCGAAAATCTTTGCTCCCTGATAAGACTGAATTGTGGAAATACCCATTTTAGAAGCAATTTTTACAATGCCGCTTAAGATTCCGTGATTGTAATCATCAACTGCAGCGTAATAATCTTTCTGCAGCATACCTGTATCAATAAGCTGACGGATTGTCTCATGTGCAAGATATGGATTGACTGCGCATGCTCCATATCCAAGTAATGTCGCAAAATGATGTACTTCTCTTGGCTCTCCAGTCTCAAGAATGATTGCAACGGAAGTTCTCTTCTTCGTGCGCACCAGATGCTGTTGCAGTCCGGACAATGCCAGAAGTGACGGCATAGCCACATGATACTCGTCAACACCACGGTCAGAAAGGATCAAAATATTCGCTCCGTCACGGATTGCACGATCTACTTCGATAAACAGGTAATCCATTGCTTTTTCCAGACTGGAATTTTTATAATAAATAGTCGGAATCTCTGCAATTTTGAATCCATCCTGTTTCATGTTCTTAATCTTCAGAAGGTCAACATTTGTAAGGATCGGATTATTGACCTTGAGCATCTTGCAGTTTTCTGCTTTTTCTTCCAGAAGATTTCCGTCTGCTCCGATGTATACAGTCGTGGATGTTACCACTTCCTCACGGATTGCGTCAATCGGCGGATTCGTAACTTGTGCAAATAACTGTTTAAAATAATCGAACAGGTTCTGATGCTTATCCGAAAGTACCGCAAGTGGTATATCAATACCCATGGCAGCAGTTCCTTCTCCACCGTTGAGTGCCATATTTTTGATAGAAGTTTCTACTTCCTCATAAGAATAACCAAATGCTTTCTGAAGTCTCTTAAGATCCTCTGGTTTGTAGGTCGGTACTAACTGATTCGGAATTTTCAGATTCTTAAGCTCAATCAAATTGCTGTCCAGCCACTCACCATAAGGCTGTCTGTCCGCATACATTTCTTTCAGCTCTTCGTCTCCGATGACACGTCCCTGAACCGTATCGACCAGAAGCATTTTACCTGGGCGAAGTCTTTCTTTTACTATGATTTTCTCTGGTGCAATATCCATAACTCCGACCTCAGATGATAAAATCAACTGATCATCATCTGTAATGTAATATCTGGACGGACGAAGTCCGTTTCTATCAAGAACTGCTCCCATACAATCTCCATCACTGAACAGAATTGACGCCGGACCATCCCATGGTTCCATCATTGTTGCATAGTACTGATAGAAATCTTTCTTCTTCTGGGACATGCTCTTATTATTTGCCCACGGCTCCGGAATAGAAATCATAACTGCCAGCGGAAGTTCCATGCCACTCATGACCATAAATTCAATGGCATTGTCAAGCATAGCGGAGTCAGAACCTGTGGCATTGATTGCCGGAAGGACTTTGTGAAGTTCTCCTTTTAAAGCTTCAGATTCCATATTTTCCTCTCTTGCCTGCATCTTATCCCGGTTACCACGGATTGTATTAATCTCGCCGTTGTGTACAATAAAACGGTTCGGATGTGCTCTCTCCCAGCTTGGATTCGTGTTCGTACTGAATCTGGAATGAACCAGTGCAATGGCAGATTCATAATCCTTATCCTGAAGATCTGCAAAAAAGAGACGTAACTGATCTACCAGAAACATTCCCTTATAAGCAATCGTTCTGCTTGACAGTGAAGCTACATAAGTATCATCGCTGCTCTGCTCAAAGACACGGCGTACCACATACAGACGTCTGTCGAAGTCAATTCCTTTTTCAACCTTTTCCGGCCGCTTGATAAATCCCTGCATGATGCATGGCATACACTCTACTGCACGACTTCCAAGCACATCCGGATGTACCGGTACTTCTCGCCAGCCCAGGAATTCCATTCCTTCTTTTTCCACAATCACTTCAAAGATATTCTTTGCCTGATTTCTTTTCAGTTCGTCCTGAGGGAAGAAAAACATACCTACGCCGTAATCTCTCTCAGAGCCTAAAAAGATGCCGAAAGGTTTACAGACTTTGGTGAAAAACTTGTGAGAAATCTGTAACAGAATTCCTACTCCATCACCTGTCTTACCTTCGGCATCTTTGCCCGCTCTATGTTCTAATTGTTCCACAATCTTTAATGCATTCGCCACGGTATCGTGACTTTTCTGGCCCTTGATATTGACGATTGCTCCAATACCACAGTTATCGTGTTCAAACGAAGGACGATACAAGCCAGCATTTTTCTGTCGCTGTTGCCCGTTCATAATATCTGAGTCCTTTCTTACATTTTTTTATTTTTTCCTACTATACACCCATTTTTCAAATTTGTAAATAAAAACTTCTTTTTAAATTGTCAGATAATTAGACGTTTTACGATTGCAAAAGGAGTAGTCTGATAACTACCCCTCGTTTTGGCTATTATTTTTAGTTGTATCTGTGTTCAATCTCTGAATCATAACATAAATACTTGATGTAATAAATGCACATAACACTGTTGAAATTCCGACACGCATCGGATCTTTGAACAACCAGTCGAACCATTGGAACTGCGTTCCAACCACTGACAGGATATTCGCTGTAATATGCGCAAGTATCGGTGCTTTCACAGAACCATATTTTTCATACACATAACAGAACATCATGCCCATGATAAAACCATAAAGTCCCTGGACAAGATTGCCATGGGTAAATGCAAATACGAGTGATGAATACAAAGCCGCTGCCCAAAACGGTGAAGTATAACGTAATCTTTTATAGACAAGTCCTCTGTACACCAGTTCTTCACATGTCGGCATCAAAATTCCAAGCACGAGAATCTGCACTGCAAATCCCTGTCCGTATAAAGTCTGCATTGTATCGGAATAAGTTTCACTCGCTGCTGACAGATTACTTAAAAATATCAGATTATTAAGCCCAAGTGCCATAACTGCAAACATCACTATAATTGCAATATATTTCCAAATTGACGCTTTTTCCGTTACAATCCCAAGCTCTTTTTCTTTTCTGCTGTCTCTGTGAAATAAAAATAACATGACTGGAATCGTAATCAGCGCTGCCACGCCCTCAATATAAACAGCCCAGTTCATTAGCTCATTTGTGATCTGATCATATAATTTGCCGGACTGTGCTGTACTCTGCGCAATCTGCATCATCGCATCTGCATCTCCACCTGTCATCTGCATCAGATGTACGCCTGCAAGAAGTGATACCGCCGCCATATATACAAGATATGCAATTCCCAGTTTGATAAGCACAGATCCCCAGATATACCAGAAGCCTCTCCTGCCTCTTGTTTTCTGTTCCATCTATTTACTTCCTTTCCTTTTGCTGCTGATCCACTTTTCATTGTACCTTCACCGAAAACTCCTCTATTCGGCACGATGTTAATTGTACTTCTTTTCTACAGCATATGCAATTAAAAAAGTATGAAATCTTCCAACGCTTCCCGGCTGGCACTGTCGTAATCTGCCATACTCTGAGATTTCCGGATCCTTTTCAGCGCCTTCTTCGCTTCCGGAGCGTTCTGTCCCATATATGCCCACAGCTCTTTTAACTTAAATAACGTATTTTTCTCACCCATTCCCACTTCCAGATAATCACATTTAATCTGTTCAAGAAATGCATGGATTTCCTTTTTATATCTGTCTGCACTCTGCATTTTTCGTAACGTTTCTTCTTTTTTCCACTCAGTCACATCTATATCAGTTGTCTTTTTCACATCTGTTTTTTCTCTCATACGGATAAGATCAAGCAGAGCCGGATTCATTAAAATCCCTCTTCCAAGCATAAAGGTATCTACCTTCGGAAATTCCCGTTTCATCTCTTCATAACTTTCTGGCGTAAAAATATCTCCGTTATAGCAAAGCGGAATCTTACTTTCCTCCACCGCGTCATGAAACGCGCCAAGATTCGGTTGATTTTTATAAAAATCCTTCTGTACCCGCGGATGAATAATCAGTTCCTCTACCAGATACTGATTGTAAATATCAAGAAGCCGCGCAAATTCTTCCGGATCATCTTTTCCAATTCTTGTCTTAATAGAAATTTTCACATCACATTTTTTAAAAATCTCATCCAAAAACCGGTCCAATCCGTCCGGATCTGCAAGAAATCCAGAACCACGCCCTTTAGACACAACTGTCTTTGAAGGGCAGCCCAGATTCAGATTCACCTCTTCATAGCCATAGACCTTCAGTTTCTCAACCGTATGTAAAAATGACTCCGCCTGATTACTCATAATCTGTGGCACAAGATTCATGCCCGGACTGTGCTCTGGCATCACATCATTCTTCTCCTTCATACTGAACCCCTTCTTCGTATGTGGTACCAGAAAGGGCGTAAAATACTTATCCATCGGTGCAAAATGCTGATGATAAGCCCGACGATATATATAAGTTGTAATCCCCTCAAGCGGAGCAAGGTAATACTTCATAAAAAATCCTTCCCATTTTTATTCACAATGCACAAAGGCGACACCGCAAATCAATGATGGGGACGTAGTACTTTAACATTTCACTACGTCCTTTGTTAAATAATTGCCCATCTCATTTTCGTGCATTTTGCGCGTGGATTTCTTGCGCATTCCTGTGCTGATGGACGAATCACGTCTTTACAGATTTCGCTGTAAATTCCTGCTTTTTTTCCTTCTTTAAAAGCTCGTTTCACAAGTCTGTCTTCCCCGGAATGAAAGGTCAGGATTGCAATTCTTCCACCTGGGTTCATGACTTGTGGCAGTTTATCTAAGAATGCATATAACACTTCAAATTCCTGGTTCACGTCGATGCGAAGTGCCTGGAATGTTCTCTGACATGATTTCTTGACTGCCTCTTTTTTCTCTTTCTCCGGAAGAAATGTCAGAGCTTCTTCGATTGCTTCTTTTAATTCTGTTGTAGTTTCCGGAGATTTCCCGTGTTTTCTCCAATTCATCAGCACTTCTGTTATCTCTGCTGCGTATGGTTCATCAGAGTTTTCCACCAGCATTCCTTCTATTTCTTCTGCGTCCATGCTTTTCAAACGCTGTGCCGCGCTTTCTCCTTTTTGTGGGTTCATGCGCAGATCCAAAGGTCCGTCAAATTTGTAAGTAAAACCGCGTTCCGGGTTATCGATCTGCATAGAGGATACACCAAGATCTGCCAGTACAAAGTCAAACTTTCCATGTTCTTCTGCCACTTTGTCAATGTCTGCAAAATTGCATAATTTCACAGTCAAAATATCTTCTCCATATCCAAGATCACGCAGTCTCTTTTTTGTCTTCTCGGACTCAATCGGATCTACGTCAAGACCATAAATGTGACCATGTCCTTCCAGCTTTTCCAACATCTTTCTTGTGTGTCCGCCATAGCCAAGTGTTGCATCCAGTCCTTGCTGTCCCGGTTTGATGTCCAGAAAATCCAGAATCTCCTGCACACAAATGGAAATATGCATACCTGCCGGAGTGCTGCCCTTTCCTATGACTTTTTCAATCGTATCCCCATATTTTTCAGGATTTAATTCCTTATATTTTTCTTCATACTTTTTCGGATGCGTCCCGGAATAACGCTTTCTTCTCTTATGAGGCTTTTGCCCCTGTTTTCCTGATTCTTGTCCGCTTTTTTGTTCTTCCATATTCACATTCTCCAACAAACTGTTACTTTCCCTAAAATCATTCAAGTCAAACATTACAAAACGGAGGTCTTCAAAAAAGGGTTACCCTCTTTTAAAAACCCCCGTCCAACAAACTCAAAATCTACTTCTTTGCTTTTGGCAGAGTTAAGTTTAACACAATCGCTACGATAGTTGCAAGAACTACCGGTGATTTTCCAAATATAGTCATTACCCAGTCCGGGAACTGTGCCAGTGATGCACTTGCCTGAGTCACACCCATGCCGACTGCAACTGCAAGTCCAACAACTGTTGTATTGCGGAAATCCATCGGCTCTGTTGTAATCAGCTTCATACCTGTCATTGCAATTGATGCAAATACAGAAATTGTTGCACCTCCCAGCACGCAATAAGGAATCGTAGTCAGTATTGATGAAAATTTCGGGATCAATCCGGCCGCCATCAGAATCGCAGCAGCAATTCCAAGCACTCTGCGGCTGATACCTTTTGTTGTAGATACAATACCTACATTCTGGCTGTAAGTTGCTGTCGGAAGTCCACCGAAAAATGCGCAAAAAATATTGCTGATTCCATAGCCTACAATACCACCGGATAATTCCGTATCTGTCGGCATACGATCCATAGAACCTGTTGTAGTTGCAGAGAAATCTCCAATTGCCTGCACAGAGTTAATAGCAAACAAAATACCAAGTGCTACGCAAGATGAAGGCTCAAACTTAATTCCAAAATGCATCGGCTTCGGAAGCTGGAAGATTGCCGCTTGTGCAAGGGAAGAAAAATCTACCATTCCAAAACAAAGTGCTACAATATATCCACCAATAATTCCAATTAAGATAGATGCCAGTTTCCAGATACCTTTTCCAAAATGATTAAGTGTCGTTACAATAATCAATGTAATAATTGCTACGAGCCAGTTCTTCCATGAACCGTAATTTTCACTGCTGGCTCCTCCGGCCATATAATTGATTGCGGTCGGATACAAAGATAATCCAATAGAAAACACTACCGTACCGGTAATAAGTGGCGGGAAGAACTTGCGGATCCTCTTAATATTTAATCCCACTAAAAGTGCAATGATACCACCAACAATCTGCGCTCCAAGAATCGTTGCAATATCAAAATCCGCAGCAATTGCCTGCATACTTGGCACATATGCGAAACTGATTCCCATCATGACCGGAAGTCCTGCTCCGATAGTGAACCATTTTGTCTTAATAAACGAAAATAACTGAATCAATGTCGTCAATGCAGACATCACAAGTGCTGCCTGAATAAGAATCACAGAATCTTCCTGTGAAAGACCTGCTACGCCTGCCACGATAATAGAAGGCGTTACGCAGCCGACGATCATAGCCAGTACGTGCTGTATCGCAAGTGGCAGTGATTGTCCAATGGAAGGCTTCCCGTAAAAATCAAACAATGCTTTGTCCATCTGAACAGACTGTTTTGCTTCTTTTGTATTCATTCTTTTCCTCCTGAGTCATTTTTTCAACTCATATATTATATAATGCAACGCTTCTATTTGGGCACCCTCTGGCTCATTACTTTTTTTAATGTTATTTTTTAGTCATACTTATTTTTCAATTACATTATCTGTCATACGCCTTTACATAGACAAAATTATCATTGGTACGCTCCATACTATATTCCGGATTCAGAATTGCCTCGACAAAATCTCCTCCACCAGATTCTATTGGAATAAGCCGCATTCCGAGCTTCTGTTCCACGTCTTCCACAGTCCAGTCATCCAAAAATACCCTTTCTCCGGTACGAAGCATGTTACATGGAATAATGAGATCTTCTCCTAATCCATGCACATTTTTATCAGCACTTCCTATGTTATCCACAAATTTCTTCGCATCAGAGATCTTTCCCACAAAATGTTTCCTACTATTCTCCTGGTACTCTTTTATCTGAGCAGTCAGATCCTGTCCGGTAATCAGTCCGGATACGGTAATTGTCTCACCAAAGAAATCATTCCTTATGGCAAATACATGGATCTGAAGTCCCGGAAATGCCTCCATCATACGCTCTGCAAATGAACAAATGGTTGCGTAAGTCAATTTTCCGGTCGCGATTGTGACCGTGCGCTTCATTTCTTCACGCATTTTGAGGTATCCAGGATTGCTTTTCACCTGCTCAAGCGCTTCCGCGAATTCTGTAATGAAAAGCCGCATCATACCGACACCATTTTCCAACTGGATATATCCGTCATACCGCTCTTCTTCCGGAAAATCACGTCCAGCGGTAATATACCATTCATCGCTTGCATGCATAAAATGAAGTCCATATTCTTCATAATATTTTTTCTGACGGCTCTCGATCATATCAATAATCTCTCCAGCCTCTTCTTTCGTAAAAAGTTCCAGCGGATAAAGATTGTCTCTGTACTTCGTGATACCCGCAGGCACAACAGAGACACTGCGCATAAACGGAAGATATTTTGACAGATCGTCCATCGTGCGTTCCAGCTCTTTTCCATCATTCACACCTTTACAACACACAATCTGACCATTCATCTCCACATGACCTTCATAAAGCTGATCTAAAAATTTCAACTTTTCTCCTGCAAATCGGTTATTCAGCATTTTACAGCGAAGTTCCGGGTTCGTAGTCTGCACGGAAATGTTGATCGGCGCCAGCTGCATCTTGATAATGCGGTCTACATCCTTTTCTTTCATATTAGTCAGCGTAATATAATTCCCCTGTAAGAAAGAAAGTCTGGAATCATCATCTTTAAAATATAAGGTCTCTCGCATATTCGGCGGCATCTGATCAATAAAACAAAAAATGCATTTATTGCTGCATGATTTGTAATCACTCATCAACTGATTCTCGAATTCGATGCCAAGATCGTCATCGTAATCCTTGTCGATTTCCAGAGCCCATTCTTCTCCATCCGGTTTGCGAATAAGCACTTCTATATATTCGTCCTTTATCATATAACGATAATCAAACACATCTTCAATTGACTGATTATTGATCGACAGCAGTACATCTCCCGGTTCAATCTCCAATTCTTCTGCGATGGAGCCCGGATAGACTTCCTTAATCAAATGTTCTACCTTCTTCATCTGGATTCCATCCTCCTTTCTTCGTTATTTATCATTTATAATCTGTTATCAACGTTTATCTTTTCATTTTCAGCTTTCGCATTTCTTGCACTTTTTATGTGCTCTGCTTCGTTGATCTGCTTCAGAGCCCTTACATATCCGCCAATCAGCATCAATGTCATAAAAATCCAGATAATCGGCTCTGTATAGATAACTCCAGTGTATCCCAAAACTGGCACGATCCAGATCGTGGATACTATTTTCAACACAAGTTCCAGAATACTGGACGCCACCGGAATGACTTTATGTTCCAGCCCCTGAAGAGAACAACGCAATACAAACAGTGGTCCAAGTACAAAATAAAATGACGTATTTCTTGTCAGATAACGGTATGCCGTATCCAAAATATAGGTATCATTACTGCTTGTGATCCAACGAATCAATGGGTGTCCAAATATCCAGCAAAATGTGGTAAATATAACTCCCTGCACAAGTACGATCACAAATGCCTGATGGATTCCCTTTTTTATCCGGTCATATTCTCCTGCCCCCAGATTCTGGCTGGCATAAGTCGTCATAGCCATGCCTGTACACAGCATCGGAACATTGGTCAGTTCCTCGATTCTTCTTGCCGCAATATGCGCCGTCACAATCTTCGTACCAAGTCTGTTTACTGCAGTCTGGAAAATCACGGTACCGATACTCACAAAACAGGACATCATACCAAGTGAAATTCCAAATACGGTCATCTCCTGATACTTTCTTCTCTGTACCTGCCATTCCTGCCCCTTTGGCACAAGTTCCCGGAACCTAAAAAGCAAGTACGCCATACACAGAACTCCTGCAATACACTGGGCAATATTGGTCGCATGCGCTGCACCGCGAAGTCCCATGGAAAATGTATGCACAAAAAGAATATCCAGAAAAATGTTCAAAATGACTGCAACTACAAGGCATAAAAGCGGAATCCGGCTTTCTCCGACCGCTCTCAATATATTGGCACTGTAATTGTAAAGAGAAATGAATGCTGTCCCCATAATAATAATGCGGATATATTGAAGTGCCTCTTCCATAATATCTGCCGGTGTGTCCAATATATGCAAAAGTCCTTCTATCCCAAGAAGCGCACCTACTGTAAGAATCAGCGTCATTGCAACTGTCATAATAAAACTTCCTGCCACATAACGTCGCATATTCTTATAATCTCCTGCTCCAAAACATCTGGATATCGGAATTCCAAATCCCTGGGTCACTCCATTCACAAAACCAATAATCAGATTCGCAATAACTGCTGTTGCACCAACTGCTGCAAATGCCTGTGTCCCTACATAAGTGCTGACAATTTTACCATCTGCCAGATTATATAATTGTTGTAAAAGATTTCCAAAAATAATGGGCAGGGCAAAGGTCATTATGACCTTTGCCGGACTGCCCTTCGTCAATTCCCTCATAGAATAACATTTACTCTTTCTGCTAAAACCAGTGTATGAACTATCTCTGAACTCGTGCTCCTGCACCACCCATGATAGCTTCTACTTCTTTCTTGCTGGCCATAGTTGTGTCTCCAGGTGTTGTCATAGCAAGTGCTCCGTGAGCTGCTCCGTAGTTAACTGCAAGCTCTGCATCCTCTGTTGTCATCAGTCCATAGATAAGTCCTGATGCGAAAGAGTCTCCTCCACCTACACGGTCCATGATCTCAAGTCCCTTGTAGTCTTTTGCTTTGTGGATTTCTCCATCTGCCCAGCAGATAGCGCTCCAGTCGTTCACTGTAGCTGTCTTAACCTCACGAAGAGTTGTTGCAACAGCTTTGAAGTTCGGGTATGTCTTAGCTGCTTCATTGATCATCTTCTTGTATCCGTCAAGATTAAGCTGCTTGAGATCTTTGTCGTTACCCTCAATCTCAAATCCGAGGCATGCTGTAAAGTCTTCCTCGTTACCGATCATAACGTCTACATATTTTGCGATCTCTTTGTTCACTTCCTGAGCTTTCTCCTGTCCACCGATTGCACTCCACATAGAAGGACGGTAGTTCAGATCGTAAGATACGATTGTTCCATACTTCTTAGCTGCCTTGATAGCTGCAAGTACAGTCTCACATGACTGCTCGGAAAGAGCCGCATAGATTCCGCCTGTATGTAACCAGCGAACTCCAAGCTCACCAAAGATATAATCAAAATCAAAATCTTCCGCTGTTGCTTGAGCGATTGCTGTATTCGCACGGTCAGAGCATCCTACTGCACCACGGATACCAAATCCACGCTCTGTAAAGTTGATACCATTTCTGCAGATACGTCCGATTCCGTCTGTTTTCTTCCAGTTAATTAAAGATGTATCTACTCCACCCTGAAGAATAAAGTCCTCCATCAGTTTGCCAACTTCGTTATCAGCAAATGCTGTGATAACTGCAGTCTTCATACCGAAGCATCTTCTAAGTCCGCGGACAACGTTGTACTCTCCGCCGCCTTCCCATGCACGGAAGTTTCTTGCTGTACGGATTCTTCCCTCACCCGGATCAAGACGAAGCATAACCTCACCTAATGATACTGCGTCGAACTGGCACTCCTCTTTTGGTCTTAAATTCAGATTCATTTTCATTTCCTCCTAGGATTAAATTATTAAAGTTATAAGTAATCCATATATCACCATCGGTACTATTATACAATCAACACTCTGGAAAATCCAGCACGAAATACTCGAAAGTAGGGAAAACCTGCAAAAACCGTGAATTTCTATAAAAATTAATGCTTTATAGCAAATCTTGACAGCAGTTTCTTCCGCTCTTTGTAATCCGGCATATACTTCTCCACTTCTTTCCAGAATGCTTTCGAATGATTCATAAATCTGCGGTGTGCCAGCTCATGGATCACTACATAATCCACGATCCGGTCCGGCACAAACAACAGTCTGCAATTAAAATTGAGATTTCCTTCACTGCTGCAGCTTCCCCACCTGGTCTTCTGATTCCGCATAGTGATCCGTCCATAACTGACACCCATAACAGATGCGTAATGCGATACCTTTTCTTCTATAAATGTCTGTATACGCTCTCTATCGCTTTCTTCTGTCACTTCCGGAAGATACACAATATCCGGGCGGTTGTCTTTTGAAAGAACCAGTTTTCTCTTCTTAAATATCCATTCTGCATGTCCCTCAATAAATTCCTGCACAGCATAATCCATCACCTGCATCGGAACTCTGGCACAGACCGTCCCATCTGCTTTCACCTGAAGTCCCATCGAACGTCTGGATGAGCGGATGATCTGTACCTCTACCGGTTCTTCATTTTTCTGTTCTACCCTATATATTTTCATTTGATCCATAATTCACCACCATATATCAGTGTCACAATCACACAACACATCTATCGTCTTCCTTTTATTATTAAGATAAGGTTCTCTTTTTCTTCTCATAATCATACCAAATCTGACATTAATTAACAATTGTAGGATAGATTATCTTTTCATATCATGGTATGATTATGATGCCTGATGGGATTGTAAAAATCCATTCAAGAATGCCTTGGCATTCTTGCTGCGAGGTGCGCGTCATGCAATTGCATGACATACTTCTACTGCGCACCTCTGAAATCCTGCCGGCTAGCTACATACATAATTTTGGAATTATGTATGCTGTATTGATAAAAGAAAGGAGCACTAAGATTTTGAGACCTATAGAAAAACTCATTGAAAAAAGAAAAGAAGAATTCATCCGCAACAATCTGATGTCGGATGAGTTTATTGATTTTATACAGCAGAACAAAAAACCAATGGACAAACTGCTCTCTTACTATGCCTGCGCAATTATGGAAGTAGAGACAAAATTCCGTGTTCTGGATCATCAGTATTCTCTGGAATACGACCGCAACCCGATTGAAGACATCAAATCCCGTGTCAAATCCTGGGAGAGCCTTATAAAAAAAGTCCGCCGGAAAGAAATCCCTCTGACACTCTCTTCTATTGAAGAGAGTATTCACGATATTGCCGGAGTACGCGTCGTCTGTTCTTTTCCTGATGACATCTACATGCTTGCCGACTGCCTGTTAAATCAGGATGACATCACACTGATTGAAAAAAAGGATTACATAAAAAACCCAAAACCGGGCGGATATCGAAGTCTTCATCTGATTATCAGCGTGCCAATCTTTCTTCAGGACGAAAAGCGCATGGTTACTGTAGAAGTTCAGCTTCGAACCATAGCCATGGATTTCTGGGCAAGTCTGGAACACAAGATCCGCTATAAAAAAAATATTCCGGAAGACAAAGCTCTCTATCTCCAGAATGAGATGCTGGAATGTGCCGAAATCAGCGCCGACCTCGACCGCCGTATGCAGAATGTCCGTGATGTTATCTCAAAAAATGTACCAAAAGAAGAAAAAATCCCATTTCTCGGAGAGATGATTTAGACTTGATTTCTCCAAATGATTCCGATTACCTTTATATCATAGTTGGGGGTTTTACCCCCAACACCATTTAATTGTTCAAATACTATTCATCCATTCCTTCAATTATAGTTTTATCCTATATCTAAATATAATATTTATTAATATCACCAATATGTTATCTAGTATTATTACACAAATCTATTTGATATTTTTTACTTTTCCCTGTACAATATGCCTTGCATTGGAAAAACACGTTTTGATCAAGACTACTTTTTTAAACAACAACAAAATAAGGTTATTTTAAAGGAGAATTATAAAATGGAACCAAATCAGAAAAAAGCAAACGGTCTGGCTCTCATTCCTTTCGCAGTATTTGTAGGGGTTTACCTGGCCACAGGAATTACCTTGAATGCAATGGGTGTTGAGATGGCATTCTATCAGCTGCCTACTCCAATTGCTTCATTTATCGGTATTATTGTTGCTTTTGCTATGTTCAAGGGAAAATTTGATGACAAATTATCTGTTTTCCTTCACGGTTGTGGAGAAGAAAATATCATGATCATGTGTATGGTCTTTTTGTTTGCCGGAGCATTTACATCTGTTTCTTCCGCAATGGGCGGTGTTGACTCCGTTGTAAATCTGGGTATGACTTTCATTCCTCCACAGTTCATCGCTGCAGGTGTTTTCGTGATATCAGCATTCATTTCCATCTCAACAGGAACTTCTGTTGGAACGGTTACTGCTGTAACACCAATTGCACTTGGACTTGCACAGGCCGGTGGACTCAATCAGTTCCTCGTGGTAGGTGCTACGATCGGTGGATCTATGTTTGGAGATAACTTATCCATGATTTCCGATACAACCATCGCTGCCACACGAACACAGGATGTAGAGATGAAAGACAAATTCCGTGCCAACTTTAAGATTGCTCTTCCTGCTGCACTTGTAACATTTGTTTTATTACTGATTTTCGGCCGTCCGGAAACTTTACCTGCAGTACAGGAGTACTCTTACAATATTATAAAAGTTCTGCCATACATCTTCGTACTGGTTGCATCACTGCTCGGTGTCAATGTATTCGCAGTTCTGACTGGTGGAATCCTGTTCTCCGGTGCTATCGGTCTTGCAACCGGAAGCCTTTCCGCACTGGAACTTGCCAATAATGTTTATAACGGCTTTTCCGGAATGTTCGAAATCTTCCTGTTATCTATGATCACAGGTGGTCTTGCTAAAATGGTAGAAAAAGAAGGCGGCTTAGAATGGCTTCTTCAGAAAATCAGCAAAGTTATCAAGAACCGTCAGACTGCAGAGCTCGGCATCGCTGTCATGACTTCTCTGACTAACATTGCAACAGCCAATAACACAGTTGCAATCCTGATCGACAGTACAATTGCAAAAGATATCAGCAAAGAATACGGTGTGGATCCAAAACGTACCGCCTCCCTTCTCGACATCTTTGCCTGTGCTTTCCAGGGAATCCTGCCATATGGTGCACAGATTTTATTTGCCTGCGCTCTTATGGAGAATCTGAACAGCCCGTTCCAGGTAATCACGCAGTGCTGGTATCAGTTCATCCTGATGGCATTTGCAATCCTGTCCATCTTCTTTGCAAAAGGTGTAGATATGAAAAAAGCAACAAACTAATATGTGAGGTTATAAAAAAATATGATAGAACAGTACTTAAAAGGTCTGAAAGTTCCAAAAGATGAACTGACCGCAATTGAACGTAACAAATTGCTGAATGAAGGAAAAGACGTAGACCGGATTATGTGCTGCATAGATTCAGGGGAGACATTGGCTCCCCTGATTGGCTGTACTCTTCCGGAATATTACTTTTCTGCCGAGAAAATGTGTGAACTCGAGGAATATATCTATAATAAGTTCCACTCTGACGGAGCCGGTCTGTCCACAACCTTGCGCGGCATGGCTGAGGCTATGGGATCAAAAATCAAATATTCTGATTACAACATTGCCCAGCTCGAGACTCCTGCCATTTCAAGTCTGGATGAAGTAGACAAATTAAAACTGATAAATGTAGATGAAGACGGACGCTTTCCTATTATTTTAAAAGGTCTGAAAATGGTCAAAGAAAGACTTGGAGACAAAGTCCCTGTGAGCGGGACTGTCACTGGACCATTTACCGTTGCCTCAATGCTTGCTGGAACAGAAAATCTTCTGAAAGGTATGGTAAAACAACCGGATAAAGTCCTTCAAATGATGGACATCATTACAGAAAATAATAACCGTTACATCCAAAGACTCCTGGACATGGGCGTAGGAATTGGATTTGCAGATCCGGTAAGCTCCACCTCTCTTCTTCGTGTGAAACAATATGAGAAATTTTCACTTCCATTTTTCCAAAAGAATGTAGACTTTATCAAAAGCCAGGGTGGGGGATGCGGTCTTCATATCTGTGGTACAAGCCGTAAATTATGGGAACTCCTGATTCCGACCGGAATCGGTACATTTGGTCCGGACAATGTCGAGGATATGGCAGAAGCCAAGGAAATCCTCGGACCATATATGTGCATTCAGGGAAATGTCCCTCCTGTAGAAGTCATGCGTCTTGGAACTCCTTACGATGTTCTTCGCGCATCCAGAGAAAGTATCCGGAAAGCTTATGACTCCCCGAAAGGTTTCGTGCTGACATCCGGATGCCAGACTCCGATGTTCACACCAGAAGAAAATATGACTGCACTTATGGATGCAGCCCGTATCTTCGGGCATTATCCGATCAATCAGGATTTATTAAGGATGGAGGATTAATCCTCCATCCTTTTAAAATTCAAAATCTGCATAATCTTCCGGCAGGAATCTGTGATAAATGATATGACAGCCTTCATCTTTAAAGCAATAATAGTATCTGTCCTCACTTCCCTCTGGAAATCTCACATAGAAATCAAACTCTCCGTTATTCATCTCTTCTGTGATTGTGTTTTCACTGTACTGACCAAATAATTCCAGAATCTTTTTCTTCGTGCAGCCATGTTCTCTCACCAGTTCAATCAGTTCTTTGATAAATTCATTTTCAGTGGTATGCTCATGCACATACTCACTTCCCTGCTCCGGAATATGGAAGCAGAAACGATCTTTTTTATGTGTTACAGCAATTTCTCCAAGTCTTGCTTTCATATCTTCCGGTAAATGTGTCAGTCTCTCTGCCATCTCCTCCACTGTATCCTCAGTATCGAAGAAATGATTCAGCGTGCTGAGTGGATAATATAATCTTACATCTTCTTTTCTATATCCCAGCTTTGCCTGCTCTTCCTTTACAATATCAATCAGGCTCTGTTCCAAACGTTTATATTCCATCCTGCCAATCTCCTTTTTACTGCTTTATTTCTTATCAGACACATAGTTGTTCCTGCCTGCTTTCTTCGTATATAAATGATACTTACGGAACATTTCGCACTTCCACAATCCCGGCTCATTATACTACATCCACCTGTATTGTACCATTCTTTCTATAACATTTCAGGATGAACTGCAATTATTTCCATGAAGTTTGACATGGACCCTGTCTATCCCTTATACTAATTTACAGAAATATTCCCGGTATTCCATGTTGCCAGGACATCCCATATGATGCCTGTAAACTCATTTATTACATTTGAAAATATGTCGGGAATGATACGAAATTCATACATGACAGGAGGATAATAATTCTTATGATTATAAAAAATGGACTCGTCGTTGATCCGGCTTTGGGACTTTCCGAAAAGATGGATCTTGCGATTGAAAATGGAACAATTCTGAAAATAGAAAAAAACATTGATACAGATCAAGTTTCAAATGATACCGAAGTCCTGGACGCCACAGGACTTGTCGTTGCTCCGGGACTGATTGATACTCATGTACATTTCCGCGATCCAGGATTTACTTATAAGGAAGATCTTCATACCGGTGCACTTGCTGCTGCAAAAGGCGGATTTACAAGTGTCATCTGCATGGCAAATACTTCACCGGTCGTTGACAGTCTCCCTGTGCTCAAAGATCTGATCGACCGCGAGAAAAATGAAGACATCCGTATCTTCCAGGCAGCTGCCATTTCCTGCTCTCTGAAAGGAAAAGAAGCTGTCGACATGGAGGCTATGAAAAATGCCGGTGCATGCGGGTTCACTGATGACGGAATCCCTCTCCTGGACGCTGATTTCTGTTACCGTGCTATGGAACATGCCGCAAAATTAGGTGTACCTGTAAGTCTCCATGAGGAAGATCCTTCTTTTATTCAGAATAATGGAATCAATCACGGTACTGTATCTGAAAAGCTTGGCGTCTATGGTTCCCCTTCCATTGCCGAGGAATCGTTGGTTGCCCGTGACTGTCTTCTGGCACTTCGCTCCGGCGCAGATGTTGTTATCCAGCATATCAGCTCTGGTGTCTCTGTAGAAATGGTCCGCACTTTTAAAGCCCTCGGTGCTAAAATTCACGCAGAAGCAACACCGCATCATTTTACTCTGACTGATGAGGCACTTCTGACTTACGGAACGCTAGCCAAAATGAATCCGCCACTTCGCACCGCAAAGGACCGCCAGCAGATCATCGAAGGTCTTGCAGACGGAACCATTGACCTCATTGCCACCGATCATGCTCCACATAGCATGGAAGAAAAGAATAAACCTCTTACAGAAGCACCAAGCGGAATCACTGGTCTTGAGACTTCTCTTGCACTTGGCATCACAAGTCTTGTAAGACCTGGGCACCTGACTCTGTTACAACTTCTGGAAAAAATGACTGTCAATCCGGCAAAGCTTTACCATCTACCATACGGACAGATCAAAGAAAGTGCTGCTGCCGATCTGGTTATCTTTGATCCGGAAGAATGCTGGAAACCTGGCGATTACGCTTCCAAATCCTGCAATACCCCGTTTACCGGACAGGAACTTTTCGGAAAAGTAAAATATACGATCTGTGGCGGTAAAACTGTTTATTCTGATAAATAATGTAAATAATCACTTCATAAAAGTCAAAAGACAGGAAAAAGAACTTCCATACTTACACAAAAAGTTCTCTATTCTGTCTTTTTAATAATCACTTTGATATTAAATATCTTCCATCAAGTGCTTTAGCAATTTGCCCCCCCACACAGAAATATTCTCTGTTTCTGAACGATGGCTGCCCGCCAGCTCTATGTTATCTTCCGCATCAAAATTATCTACAAAGTCCGAATTCACAACTTCTTTCAAATGATCCTGAATATCTGTCAGACATTCCAAAAGAACCGGATTAAACGCACCACACTCTCCATTCAGAATCATCTTCACAGCCTGTTCATGAGAATAAGCTTTCTTGTACACACGGTCACTGATCAACGCATCATAGGCATCCGCCAGTGATACGACCTGAGCAGAAATTGGAATTTCCTCTCCCACAAGCCCATCCGGATATCCTTTTCCATCATAACGTTCATGGTGCCAGCGGCAAATCTGATAAGCAACTTCCAACAGTATCTCTCCTTGATACATCTTGAGGTTCTCAAGCATGGCGGCTCCAATCAACGTATGTGTCTTCATAATATCAAATTCTTCTTTTGTAAGCTTACCCGGCTTATTCAGAATCTTCTCATCAATTCCTATCTTACCAATATCATGAAGTGCAGATGCCATAGAGATCATATACTGCTCAGACCATGACAGTCCGTACTGCCCCGTCTTTTGGACGAGACGCTCCAAAAGTAATCTCGTCAAAGTCTGAATGTGTAATACATGAGGTCCACTCTCTCCATTACGAAATTCCACAATCTGGCTTAAGATTCCGACCATCATCCGGTTATTCTTCTCTTTCTCATAAATCTGGTCAGCAACAAGAGAAATCAATCTCCTCTGTTTTGCATAAAGCTTAATGGTATTAAACACTCTTTGATATACGATTTTCGCGTCAAATGGACGTCTGATATAATCTGCGATCCCCATCTCATATGCCCTGCGTATATAATCCTCAGATTCTTCACTGGAAATCATAATGACCGGGATATCATCCATCCAGTGCTCTCTTGCCATAGCCGCAAGGACCTCGAAGCCATTCATGACCGGCATCACAATATCCAGCAACATCAGTGATATGCCCGTACCATACTGCTTAAGCATCTTCAATGCCTCTTCTCCATTCTCAGCTTCCAAAATTCTGAAATCGTCCTGAAGCATCTCTGTAAGGATTTCCCGGTTCATCTCCGAATCATCCACGATTAAAATCTGCTGCTTAACTTTTAATGCTTCAAGTGCAGTTCCATCCTCACCCTCCTCATTCGCAAAATCTTTCTCTGTAACGACTGTGTTCTTTCGATTCTTCGCAAGATACATAAACTTATCCGCTTCCATTACCGTCTCCTCGACAGTCCTTCCTGCAGACATGACTCCACCGATACTTGCTGATAACTGAAGCCTTGAATATGTCGGAACATTTGCATTATAAATTTCTGTCCGGATCTGCTTAAGCTTTTCTCTGAACATCGTCTCGCTGATTCCCTGCAATACAAGGAGAAACTCGTCCCCTCCATAACGGATCAGAGTATCGTTCTTTCGGATACAATGACGAATTGCTTCCACTGTGGTGATAAGTGCCAGATCACCGGCATTGTGTCCATATGTATCATTATAGATTTTAAAATCATCCATATCAATCATGGCGACCCCGACAGATGCTGTCATCTTCTTGATCCGATCCTCGTAATAGCGGCGATTATATACACCGGTCAGCGCATCTTGATACAGCTTTTCATTATATCTGCTCAACTTCTCCATTAAACGATCACGGTTCTCCAAATCAACCAGGAATTCCTCATCCATCTTCCTGAGCAGCTCCATAACGTATGGCTGTCCGTCAATCTCCACATAACGCGCTGTCACTTGATAAATATCTGAATCCAGGTATTCCAGCTTTGTCCGCACTGACTTCTCCTCGAATGCCCGGGCAGCAATACAATGCGTACATGGCTTTTCCTTCTTCCAGAAATCATAACAATGGCATAATTCCATGTCTCCGCCTGGATTGTCGTTCTCTTCCAGCCGGAACTCCCGCTTATCCAACAGTCTTACAACCGTAAAGACCTTTTTATACAATTCCATCTCCATCTGAGCCTGCTGCATTGTCATAATATAATCTGAAGACATGATTTTAACCCTCCTGCACGATTCAAAAATCCGCGCTTTATCGTTCTGGTAAACATATTTATTTTACCAAATATAAATAAAATCTACAAGTTGTTTAGTCAGAAAGATTGTCAAAACTTTGTCCTACTTATTCAGCTATGTTTATATTGACAACTGCTAGTTTGATTGTAGCCATTCTGAATTTTACGCATAAAAAATAGACGCCTTGACTTTGGTAGAGTGAACGTCTATTTTTTCTTAATTTTATTTTTGTGGGTGGCAAATTCACTGAATCGCACTGAACACAATCGAGAAAACGCCTATTTACGCGATAGTGAGCAAACAGTTTCGCAGTGATCGCAGAACGGGAACATATCAACCGGCTGAATCTTTTCCACCTTATAATGATGCTTTGTCAGATATTTCAAATCTCTTGCCAACGTCTCCGGATTACAGGAAATGTAGATGACTTTCTTCGGAGATAACTTTACAACAGAAGATAAGAATCTCTCATCACTTCCGGCTCTCGGCGGATCCATAAATACCACATCGGCTTTTTCACCTTTCGCTGCCATCTCAACCATAAATCTTCCGGCATCTCCCTGATAAAATGCAGCATTCGTGATCTTATTCTCTTTCGCATTGATTCTGGCGTCTTTTACTGCATCTTTGTTTAGCTCCACGCCAATCACCTTACCGGCTTTCTTCGCAGCAATCAGCCCAATTGTTCCAATTCCGCAATACGCATCAATCACCGCCTCTTTTCCTGTCAGACCGGCGTAATCAATGGCAGTCTGATATAAAATCTCTGTCTGCACCGGATTGACCTGATAAAAGGACTTCGGTGAAATACGAAACATACAGCCGCATAATCTGTCTTTAATAAACCCCGGACCAAAAATCGGCTTTTCCCGGTCTCCCAGAACCATGCTTGTCTGTCTGTCATTTACATTTAACACAACGGTCGTAATCTCCGGATGCGCTTTTCTAAGCGCTTTCACAAAATTATTTTTCGACGGAAAAATCGGTGAACCTGTGACAAGGACGACCATAATCTCTCCTGTAGAAAAGCCTCGGCGGATCAGCACATGACGCAGGAGTCCATAACCTGTGTCCTCATCATATGTCCGGATTTTAAATGATTTCAGCATTCCACGAATCGTCCGGATAATCTCCTGACTCTTCTCGTCTTCAATCAGACAATTCTCCACAGGCACTACTCTGTGTGTGCCTTCTTCGTAAATACCGGAAATAATATTTCCTTTCCGGTCACAGTCAAATACCGCATGCACTTTATTCCTGTAATAATATGGATTCTCCATTCCGATGATTGAACAGACCTTCCCGTATGCTCCAAGAAGACTCTGTTCTTTTTTCTGCTTTTTCTTAAGCTGCTCTTTATAAGGAATACCCTGAAACTGGCAGCCACCACATTTCTTCGATATATTACATTTCATAATTTCTTACTTACCTGTTACCATTCATATATATTCTGACAGTAACTCTCCTCTTTCATCTATAACTGTTCAGAACCCCACCACACAAATTCGCAAAACCGCACGATACTCGTGCTTTCCCACTGCTACGCAGCTAATTTTGCTCATATGTGGGGTGGTAACTCTATTCGAGTCACCTTGAAATAAGAAAAACCGCTACTTACATGCAAGCATGACGCATCAATTTTTCTTATTTCAAGGGGTTCTGAATAGTTATCTTCTATTATAAATTGTGGACATTTTCCCTGCAACCTTTTATAATCAAATCATGTTGTTATTTAAAGGAGAGATCAAATGAGTACTAATCAACACAATCGCGAATCTTTTGGCAGTCGTTGGGGCTTTATCCTCGCCTGCATCGGCTCCGCCGTCGGCATGGGAAATATCTGGATGTTTCCAACCAGAGTGTCCCTTTACGGAGGCGGCTCTTTCCTGATTCCTTATATATTTTTTGTTGCCCTCATCGGCTTCACTGGAGTCATTGCAGAAATGAGCTTTGGCCGTGCTACCAGATCTGGTCCGGTCGACGCATTTGGCTGCGCCTGTGAGGCAAACGGCAAACGAAAACTCGGAGAGGCCCTTGGCATGATTCCAGTTCTCGGTTCCCTTGCAATGGCAATCGGATACACCGTCGTTATGGGCTGGATTTTCAAATATGCAATCGGTACCCTGACCGGTTCGACTCTTGCCCCAGATAATGTAGAAGAATATGGAAATGCTTTTGGCAGTATGGCTTCTGCATTTGGAAATAATGGATGGCAGATTGGCGCTTTGATTATCTGCATGTTAATCCTCATGCTCGGTGTCGGGGGCGGAATCGAACGTGCCGGTAAAATCATGATGCCACTTTTCTTCTGCCTGTTTGTTATTCTGGCAGTTCACGTTGCATTCCAGCCGGGAGCCATTAATGGATACCGCTACATTTTCCGGGTGGATCCGGAAATGCTGGCATCCCCGTCTACATGGATTTTTGCTCTTGGGCAGGCATTTTTCTCCCTGTCTGTTGCGGGAAATGGAACTCTGATTTATGGTTCCTACCTGTCAGATAAGGAAAATATACCCGCTTCTGCCGCAAAAGTAGCACTTTTTGACACCATCGCCGCAGTCCTTGCAGCCCTGGTCATCATTCCAGCTATGGCAACCACCGGAGCACAGTTAAATCAGGGAGGACCGGGACTATTATTCATCTTCCTGCCGAATCTGATTCGTTCCATGCCGGGAGGCCGGATCATTGCAATCATTTTCTTTGCAGCCGTATTCCTTGCAGGGATGACATCACTGATCAACTTATACGAAGCACCAATTGCAACGGTACAGGAAAAACTACATTTATCCCGCGTACCTGCATGCGGTGTCATTGCAGCAATCGGAATCATCGTTTCACTTCTGATTCAAGGCATCGTCTCCACATGGATGGATATTCTTTCTATATACATTTGTCCACTGGGCGCGGGACTCGCCGGAATCATGTTCTTTTGGGTATGTAAGAAAAGCTACGTCGAAGAACAAGTCAATAAAGGCCGGGAACGGAAATTCACCAAATACTTCATTCCTGTCTGCAGATACATCTATGTACCAATCTGCTTTATCGTACTGATTCTTGGAATCGCACTTGGCGGGATTGGATAATAAAAAAGAATCTGGTTATCCTCATTAAAGGATATCCCGATTCTTTTTTTTACATATCAAATTCTATGATGCGCTTTCTGTTTTATCTCCAACTCGAAATCTTGCCATGCAGATCAAAGTCGCCACTGCCACAATCACTCCACCTGCAAATCCTATATCTTTCAGCGAAATCTTTGTATACACTGTTCCGCCAAACCAGGTTCCGCAGCCAATTCCCAGATTGAAAATTCCCGAGAAGATCGCCATAGCAACAGATGATGCAGCTACAGAGACACAACCAATCAACTCTGCCTGAAAACTTACCTGAAATGCCATAATCGCCAGTCCCCATCCGGCACATACCAAAATCACGGTATACATATTGACAGAAGCTGGATATAAGAGCAGCAGAGCTGCCACAACACCAATCATAACAGTCTGAACAAAAGCATACCGATGATCATCATAATATCTTGAGAACAAATAGCTTCCTCCAAGCCCCGCTACTCCGAATAACATCAGTGCCATAGTTACCCAGTTACTCGGAAGCCCTGCTACTTTCTGCAAAAACGGCTCGATATAACTGTAGCTTGTATAATATCCGGTCGCCACAAGAAAAGTAATTACATAAATGCTCATCAATCTTGCATTTTTGAAAAGCTCCGGAAGCTGTCCCACGGAAAATGATTCTGTTCCTTCCAGCTTCGGAAATACAAATGCCAGATAGCCAAGTACCAGAAATGAAACTATCGCCACACATAAAAATGTCATTCGCCAGCCGATCTGAAGTCCGATTATTCGGCCAAGCGGCATTCCAAGTACCATGGCAATTGATGTTCCGGTAACAATTGCACTAAGAGCCTTTGACTGATGCTCTTTCGCCACAACCCGAACTGCAACCGGTGATGCGATCGCCCAGAAAATGGAATGTGCACACGCCACACCAATACGTGACAATACAAGAAATGTAAAGCCACTTGAAATTACCGACAACACCTGACATACCGCAAACACACTTAACGTTCCAAGCAGCAATTTCTTCGGCTGTATCCTGCACACTAACAACATCAGCGGCAGCGATAATAATGTCACAGTCCAGGAATAGGCTGTAATCATCACGCTCGCCTGAGCCTCCGTCATATGAAACTCATTAGAAATATCTGTTAAAAGCCCAATCGGCATAAATTCCGAAGTATTTACCAAAAACGCTGAAATCGTCATACCGATCAACGGGAGCCACTCCCGTAAAGTCATCTTCGTCTTCATCTATAATGTCCTCGCTATTCTTTAAAATCATTATTTTGTCCGCGGACAATTATAGTATAATAGCTAAGTAGTGTCAATAAAATTAAATAATTATACACACTGTTGACTGCTTCTAATTCCAGATAATTTCGGATATCATCAACATCTCTTTGTATACTTCGTTCATTTACTCCATATTCATTGGCTTCGGCTGCTTTATTTACAATGTACCCGTTCAGTAGTTTCGTATAGATTCCGAGAACACGCTCGATTTTGCCATTCTTGTATTCTTCCATATTGCTCCTCCGTATCGGCTCATTTCTTATGCCATTATACGTTTTGCAAATGTCAGAAACTGTCTCTCTGCAAAAGTTTTTCTATAAAATTGCTATTTTCTTCCACCTTAATCAATCAAATCGTTCTGAAATCTGGACAAATGTTCATATGGCAGAATGAGGCGCCCACGATACAGTCCGCAGCCGTCGTTGATCAGGCTGTTATTCATTGCTGCGAACATATTAACATCAAGGTCTTTTAAATCTAAATTAAAAAGTTTCATTCCGCGCTCGTATGCCTCATCGAAGTAAATGCATTCCCCTTTTGGAACTGCATCTCTTCTTGCTCGTTCATGCTCCTGACGCTTCTCATACCCCAAGTGATTCGCCGGTCCGATTTCCGCGATGTCGTCCATTTTCTTTGTTCGAAGCTGCACTTCCATATAGCTTCTGGACGTATTATCATAAAATGTGATATGTAATGACTGATAGCCGTACATAGTCGGATTGGTGATGAAATCTCTGTAATATGGCTTTACTTCGCCGTCCAGCAAGTCTGATTTACTCTCCCGGACTCCTTTTGCCGGCTCGGCTGTAAAGCCGCGTTCTTCCAGAAATCCCGGCAGAGCATTGGCTATCTGATAAAGATATTTCATCTCTTCCTCTTCAAGATTCTGTCCCGGCTTCAGATGACATTTCGGCAATGCAATTACAATCCGATATGCGATAATATCCCGAAAACAGCTCAGTTTTTCTTTTAAATCTGCCACAGCCGGATATGTTCCATGTTCCTCATAATAATTATAAATGTATTCTACAATGTAGCCGTTGAATTTTTCTTCTGTACGTATCAAAGATTTGATTCTTCCACGAAATGTAAAGGCGAGAAATGGAAATTCTTTTGCCATGTACTTGTAAAATTCCCGGATTTTCTGTGACTGGGAAGTCAGGAAATCGTTGTGCTCCAGCATTTCCTGTACTTGAAGGAGACAATTGCTATGCACAAGGTCGATTTCATTATGTGTCCGCTTTGCTTCTTTTCTCAAATCTGTCCTATAATTTTGTATAATTTTAAAGATCGTATCCCCGGAATATAAATAATCGTTTAATGTAACCATCTGTCAGTCTCCTTTACTCGTCTGGATTCAATGAATAAATGCTGTATCTACTGCATTTCTCATCATCAACCGAATCTCTTCATCGGTAATTCTATAATGCTCCTGAATAAATTGCAATTCTTTTGTCATGGTTGTGTTGCTGACGGTCCGGTTATCTGTGTTGATCGTCACCTTGATCCCGTTGTCCAGGAACTCCCGAAGCGGATATTGACTTTCGCTTTCTACAGCTTTCGTCTGAAGATTGCTAATCGGGCACATCTCGACACCAATTCCTTTTTCCCGGATCATTTTCTGGACTTCTGAATTACCTCGCATGGCGATTCCATGTCCGATTCGAAGTGCTCCTGCCTCTACGGAATCCAGAATGTTCTGCACGTTTCCACACTCCCCGGCGTGAATGGTAAATGGCATTCCAAGCTTTTTTGCTTGTCCAAATAACTTCATGAATTCTGACATCGGATAGATGGCCTCAGCTCCTGCAAGGTCTGCCGCGCACACACCGTTTCCAAGGTATTCTCTTGCTGTCCGGATCATACGGAGATTCTCCTCATAGCTGTGATGGCGCATGGCACAGGTAATAATGCCATAATCCACACCGAACTCATTTTTTCCACGATTCATCCCCCGAATGACTGCTTCTATCACCTGACCGCAGCTTAAGTTTTCATTTTCTGATAAAAGCGGGGCAAACCGCACTTCCGCGTACCGGACATTTTCCTGACTCATACTTTTTAATACGTCATACCCTGCCAGCTCCAGTCCTTCCTCGTCCTGCAGACACTGTCCCGGAAGATTGAATTTCTCCAGATATTCCTGAAGGCTCTGGCAGTCATCAGATACATGAATTTCAGAAGGCTCTACTTTTCTTCCAAGACGGCTTTCCAGAAATTCCCGACTCAGTGAACCGTCCAGGTGACAGTGCAGTTCTATTTTCGGCAATGCTTTCAATTCTTCCAATGTCATAGCTTATCCCACTTTCTTTTATCATCTAACATAGCCTCATTATAAAACAAAGGCTATCACTTTTCAGCAATAACTTTCATTTTTTCGACAATTACTTCTACTGTATATGCCGCTTTTATTTACATTTTCAAGAAGATTCCAGGATCTCTGATTGCTGTTATCGCTGGAATTGTTATGGTAAAATTTCTTCCATGAAAGGCAAATACCATCGGAGATTTATATACAATTAGTAATTCACTCCCAGCTTTCCATCTGCCGAAAGTAAACTTAGAAATCATCGGACAGTCTGCTTCCGATTCATTTACTATTGCGATACTAGCTTCCATTGAATCACTGCTCTCCTGTGTCGTTGCCGACGGTATGATTAACGGAAACCACTGCTCCGATATGGAACTGGTCATCGTTCTTGTGGTTCTGATGCCATATGCCGGGCTGATTCCGGTGCCGCTGACGCCATTGAACATATCGTTGTAAAAGACTTTACAAAATGTCTTGTCATCCGTATGCGAAGTGTTCCGGCTCTGGACTTCCGCCCAAATATCTCAGCAGCACTGAATCGTGTAGAAGAAATTATCACGATTTCATAATACCAGCTGATTGCTTCATACTAACATTATTTGTCAACCATTGTGTTGCACATGGTTGACATTTGTTTTTTTGCATGTTAAAGTATGTCTTGTATAAAATTTCAGAAAAATGAATTACTCAAGGAAAGAGAGGACTTCTAATGATTTCAAATCAAAATACATCTACGGATCCACAGCTTTCACGTGAAGAAGCAATTGAAATACTCAACACGCCGGATGAAAATCTGGATGAGCTGATTGCCCGGGCTGAAAAACTGCGTCGAAAATACAAAGGAAATCATGTAAGTATCCACATTCTTACTAATGCCAGAAGTGGAAACTGTTCTCAGGATTGCGCTTATTGTGCTCAGTCCTGCCGTTCAAAAGCTGACATTGATAAGTACAAATGGGTCGCAGATGAGAAATTATATGCAGACAATGACTTTGTCAACGAGCATCATTTATCACGCCACTGTATCGGACTTAGTGGGATGAAATTTACCGATGCAGAGATTGAAGAATTGGCTGAAAAAATTCGAAAAATGAAAGAACAGGGAACACACCTGTGTTGTTCTATCGGTTTTCTGACAGAAAAGCAGGCATTGATGTTAAAGGAAGCCGGACTTGACCGCATCAACCATAACTTGAACAGCAGCCGTGCTTATTATCACAACATCTGTTCCACTCACACATTTGAACAACGTGTTGCTAATATAAAAATGCTTCAAGGGCTTGGTTTTGAAATCTGCAGCGGCGGCATTATTGGTATGGGCGAAAGCAAAGAAGACGTGGTAGATATGTTACTGGAGCTTCGCGAGATCCGACCGGAGGCACTTCCAATCAACTTCCTTCTTCCAATTCCGGGAACGCCTTTAGAGCACGCCGATATGTCCGCTCTCACAACAGCTTACTGTATGAAAGTCCTCTGTCTTGCAAGACTTTTAGTTCCGCAGTCCGATATCCGCTGTGCCGCAGGACGTGAGATTTATTTTAAAGGAGAAGAAAAAAATCTGCTCCGCGTCGTTGATTCCATATTTGCCTCAGGATATCTTACCGCTGGCGGACAGGGAATCAAAGATACAATCCAGGCAATTGAAGACGCCGGATTCACTTATGAGATTGAGTCCGCTTAATAAGTTTAACGTCTTTGCACATCATTAAATAATAAGGAGAGTTTTACTATGACACATGACAATACAAATACACAGACATTTCGAAAAACAAGTACTTACGCTATGGTCGTAACCGCACTTATGGCAGCTGTGACCTGCATTCTCGCACCATTATCTGTTCCAATTGGTCCGGTGCCAATTTCACTTACTAACTTTGCGATCTACCTGTCTCTCTATCTGTTAGACTGGAAAAAGGGAACTTTAAGTTACCTGATCTACCTGTTGCTCGGATTGGTAGGGCTTCCGGTATTCTCCGGATTCACAGGCGGACTGGCTAAACTGGCAGGTCCGACCGGCGGATACATCATCGGATTTATTCCAATGGCAATCATCGCAGGTATTGTCATTGACAAATTCACTAACCGTGGAATCCAGATTCTCGGAATGATCGTCGGAACTGCAATCTGCTACGCATTTGGAACAGCATGGTTCTGCTTCCAGTCCGGCTATACAGTAGGCGCAGCACTTGCAGTCTGTGTCATTCCTTTCATTCCTGCGGATCTGTGCAAAATGGTCATCGCAATGATTATCGGACCGATGGTTCGCAAAAGACTTGGAACTGTAGCACAGCAATAATTACACCAGATGATTTTATAAAAGCATACAGATAAAGATATAAAAAGAGATTAGAGCACCTATCAAAATGGCAGGTGCTTTTCTTATGCTCATTTTACGGAAAGGAAGAGCGCATGGCAGGGCTTATTTTATGGGTGATGAACATGATATATCAAAAAAGATACGTTTACTATATCAAAGATGAATACTTTGAAAAAGTACAGGATTCCAACTTCATGCAGAACAAAGAGGGCGGTACACATCGTCCTATATCATTGTCATCAGAAATGTTCCCAATGTAAGCAGCACAATTCCTGCAACAGATTTCTGGTAATCATCAATGCAGTTCCAATTCCAATCAGACATACACAGTTTGTCCGCTTATATAAAAGTCCATATAGAGTTGACGCGCTTTGTTCAACCAGACAAACTGCTCTGCGGTCATACCGTTGTATTTGATAAATCCCATAGCCGCAAAGGGGAATACACCTAAGATACAAAACCAGCTAAGGGTTTCCGTTCCGAACCGTGGACGGAGCGGGAAATACAAACCCACCGCCACACCGCAGGCAAGGACAGAAAAAATGAACTGTCTGAGGGACAGTACAAAAAACATACTCTCCGTATAATTTCGTATTTCTTTATTTATCTTTACTTCCAATCATAGCACCTCCTTTTTGAGCACAAAAAAATCGCCACCTGCTGTGAAGTGACGATTTGTGTATTTGATATTCTGTTTTAACGGATAAGCCAACTGTAATCTTTACGGCAGTCAAGGATATAATCCACATAAACCGTATCATCTTGGATTTGGTAAAGAACAAGATACCACTTTGCAACAAACATCTTATGATATTTATTCGTCGGTATATACGCTTCTTCAAAAAACGGAAAACGCTGCGGCATACGTTCTAAAGAACACATTGCTTCCATAAGCTCTTGCTTCTTCGTTTTGGCAGCATCTTTATTAACTTGTGCCATAAAACGAATATGTGTTCCCAACATACGCTTTGCTCTGTCGGAAACAATGACTTTATATTTTTTATCTGACATAAGCTTATACCTCTGCGATTACGTCGTCAAGGTAAGCATCGAGCTCATCAAGAGTGCTGCCGTTTCTTCCTGCTATTCTGTCTTCTTCGACAGCAAGCAGTTCTTCTCTTAGCTTCAGCATTTTTTCCCGACGGTTATAAGTTTCAATATCCATAACAACCAAATCTCCTTCACCATTCTTTGTAAGGAATATTGGCTCTGCCGTTTTACGACACATATCTGCAATCTCGTTGTAGTTCTGACGGATTGCTGCTGATGGACGAATATTCATATTTGCACCTCCTTAAAACAGTTGTGATAGTAATATTCTAACTATATTATACTCATTTCATACAACGAAGTCAACAAATACAGAAAAATTTACATTTACAAGCCCATCATTTCTCTTACAACACGGTCTGCCATTTTTACTGCACCCACCAGAACGAGCATATTAAAAACAAGCTCCCCTATATAGCTCCATACCATTGTAACCGCCGCAGCATCGGGATTGACCACAGGCGGAGAAGAAGCAAACAGGGAAAAGATAATGCAGACAAGCACGATAACCGCACCTTCAACACTTTCTGTTCTTTTGGTAGTTCTTTGTTAGCTGTTACTTTTCAGATACAGGTAGCGTGATTTGGCTTCCATTCGTACGACCTGATGTTGGCGTTACTGCCGAAATTGTGTTAGGCACTCTTTTTATTTTACATTTTGTTTTGCCCAATTCTTTAATAATTTTTCAATCAAATCAACCTGCTGCTTTGGAGTATACGCTGTTGGAAAATATTTACCAATTCTTTCCAATGGCAATTTAATCTGTTCTTTCTGATTCGGTTTGATTTCCTGCAGAATCTCATAAATCTTATCCATATCAAGGCATTTCTGTTGGCTCATACGCTTTAACCGATTTGCTTGAGAAATGTTAGGAATGCTCTGTTCCAGTTCCATGACTGCATGGAGTTCATGCTGTTCTTCTTCGCTCAGAAACGGTATCTCCACTGCTGACCGGATCGCAAGTATTTCTTTATCAACCATATCCAGTATCTTCGGAATCAGATAGGTTAACCGGATATATCGCTTGATCTGTGTCACACTTTCGCCAACCATACTGGCGAGCTGTTCATTGCTTCGCTTGCCTCCTGCTCCGCCTTTTTTCTGGATTTTTACTTTTCCAAATTCCTGTAATTCTGCTTTCAGTTCTGATACATTCACCAGTTCTGTCTTGTACTTCGGTTCCAGTGGGTCCGAAGTATCTGCTTCTGCTCTGCCCTGGTGCTTCATTGCTTCCAGACGCATTTTATAGGCAAACGCTTTTTCGCTTGGTAGTATCTTCTCTCTTTGGAGATTGCTATCTATCATCGCTATAACCGACTGGTCATCATCCAGTTCCCGAATAATAACCGGCACTTTTGTAATCCCTGCCCATAGTGCTGCTTCTTTCCGTCTGTGTCCGGCTATAATTTCATATCCATCACCATATGGATTTTTTCTCACCAGAATCGGAACTAATACGCCTTCCTTCTCAATACTGCATCGCAGTTCAAACAGTTTCTGATTTCTCTCTACCTTAAACGGGTGTCCTTCAAAGCTATGCAACTCTTCCAGTTTCATCAGTACAATACCTGCACCCGACTCGTGATTCTCTGATGAACACATTTCTTTCTTCCTTGCCATTTTTTATCTTCTCCTTTGCCTTGGGATAAAAGAAAAGGACACTCATCTTCCAGAAGTTCTGAAAACAAGCGTCCTTTTGGCTTTTCTCTATGCTATTAAATAAAAAATGTTCCCTGTTTGCCTGTTGGTGTGAAACTCATATACCTCGCAAAGTGCCTGAATCTGAGAATTTCTATGAAATTCTCAGATCGCGTACATTCGTCAAATTCCGCATAAACACTGGCTTTACAGCCAGTTGTTTCTTCGGAACTCTCCTCATTGTCTTCGCGGAAATTAAGGACTTCTACGAATTCACCCGATGTAGACAACACACGACTTCATCTGTACTTCCGTTGTCCCAATCCACACCCAATACATTTCTGCCATTCATATATATCGGAAATTTAAACCGGAGACCTCTTAATATTCTGCCATCCTTTTGTTCTTCCTCATAGATAAACACATCCGACAGGAAGCTCTTCAAAAATGTCTTCTTTTCCAGATCTGTAAATTTATCATACAGCTTATCAAAGAATAAAAGGAACTGGTAAACATTATCTTCTGAGATTTTGTCCTGCCTGATATTATATAGTCTTGTTTCGACTTCTTCCATGGCATTCTCAATATCAGTGATTTCATCATATAATTTATCTAGCCGTTCCTGCATGTCATTATATTTTTTGTCATAATTCTTATCGGATACAGATAAATGATCCATCTGGTCAACAAGCCTGTTTTTCGCCCCGGTTGTCTGGTTCAGTCTGTCTTTTAATCCATCATATTCCCTGTCAAGCTCCGTTGTATCAATGCTGCTTCCTATCTGCTTACGGATTTCCTGCTCAAACTTTGGATTCTTCACAAATTTGCGGATAATTTCCTCAACTGCCGCATTAATCCTTTCCTCATTCCACTGTCTTTTATAAGTACAGCGGTGTCCGTCCACAAGCTTCCTGTGTTTGCACGCATAATAGAAATAATCCTTGTAATAGCCTCCATCCGGATGCTTCTTGCGGTTTACATTACCATACATACCGCTTCCACAGACAGGACATTTGATAATTCCAGATAAAATATGCTCATGTTCAAGGCTGTGCGTTTTTACCTGTAAAACACCTGTCTCCTGACGCTTTCTGTATGCCTGATTCCACATTTCTTCTGATATGATTGCCTCATGGATTCCATCATTTAACATGTATTCCTTTTGTTTTACGATATGATATTCATTCCTTGTTCCCGGAATCTTCTCATTTTTTCTTCTTCCAAATGCAAGCTTACCGCAATATATCGGATTGTCCAGCACCCCTTTGACAAATGATGTCGAGAAACCTTTGATTGTGTTATTCTGGCGAAGCTTTTTCTTATAACCACTGTTATTTAAAAATGCAGCTATCGCAGCCATTCCCATCGTTGTATTGACGAATTTATCATATATAATACGGATAATCTCTGCCTCATCCTCTGCAATGATAAGCTCACCATTTACCAGCTGATAGCCATATGGAGCAAAGCCTCCATTCCATCTGCCTTCTCTCGCTTTCTGTCTGCGGCCTTCCATTGTCTGGACAAGTATATTCTCACGCTCTATCTCTGCTACTGCAGATAACACAGATATCATCAGTTTCCCGGCATCCTTAGAGCTGTCAATCCCATCCTCTACACAGATAAGATTAACCCCATAACCCTGCATTTTCTGCAATGACGATAAAACATCTGCAGCATTTCTTCCAAATCGTGACAGCTTAAATACCAGCACATAATCAACATTGTCTTTGCCACTTTCTATATCCGCAAGCATCTGCTTAAACTGTGGTCTGCCTTCCACACTTTTGCCAGATTTACCCTCATCAGAATATTCACCGACGATAGACATTTCCTGATAATCTGCGTATTTTCTAAGCTTGTCCTTCTGTGCATCAAGACTGTAGCCTTCTACCTGCATGGAAGTGGAAACTCTTGTGTATATGTAACATTTCTTCTGTTTTTTCATCAGATGTTATCTCCTTTTTACTTCCTTGGAAACCTCTTTAATGCTTTCAAGATATGCTTTTTCGACTGGCGTCAAAGTAATCTCCTGATATTTTCTGTATTCTGACTTTGCTTTCTTCAACGCCTGTTTATGACTTACAGAACCAACTCCAGTTAAAAGTTTTCTATTTCCTGATGACAACACACTATCCAGCTGCTTTACATAATCATCCATATATATTGGCTTATGCTCAATTGCATTAATTTCAGCAAGATCAAAATAACCAGAAACAAGATTGTTTAATACTTTGAGTTCATTTTCTTCAAGATAATTCTTTGCAATTTTAAAGAATCTAACAGACTCTTCGCTATGAGGATTGTAATCTACACTCGTAGCATACAAATCAAGAACCTGACGATACAAGACCTTTTCTGATGATCGGATATCTCTGATTCTATCCAGTAATTCTTTCCAGTAATTTCCTCCACCATTGCCTTTCAGTCGCTCATCATCTATCGTAAATCCTTTAATCATATATTCTTTTAACCGCTTTGTTGCCCACTGTCTGAATCTTGTTGCAATCACTGATCTAATACGGTATCCAAGAGATATAATCATATCTAAATTGTAATAAGTAACATTATATGTTTTTCCATCATCTGCAGTTGTTCGGAATTTCCGAACAACTGAATCCTTATCCAATTCCCCTTCTTCGAATATATGCTTTATATGTTCACTTATATTTGATTTACTGCATTGATATAATTCAGTAAGCTGCTGTTGTGTCAGCCACACTGTATCATCTTCTATTTTAACTTCTATATTTGTCTGCCCATCATCAGTCTGATATATAAGTATTTCCCCATGTTCATCGGTTCCAATTTTATCTGCCATAAGCACCTCTCCAATCCATTACTTCTTAGTTATGAAATATGAACACATGTGTTCACTATTGTCCCAACAAAATTTTATCATCATTCCAACCTCTGTTCAACCAGAACTTTTTCCATTATACAGTGCAAAATAAAAGAGACTCCACTCGCCATGAATGAAGCCTCCTGATATATGTATACATCCTACAGCATATTATCTGCAGGATGCCGGCTGCCTACGCAGCCTTTTTGTCCAGAAGCTGTTTTACTCCACCTAAGTAATAACAGAATCTGTCAAATTGTTTCTGCCTGCTTACTTTCTCGTCATCAATGGAATCCTTGATCATCATGCACATCTCCACTTCATCTCTTATCTGTGGTGCGTATTTTATAATCATGTCTGCAAGAAAGCTACAGCAGCGTTCAAAATCCTTGTTCATTGCCAAGCCTCCTTAAAATATAATCCTGTGAACGATTCACAGAACATATTTTATCGCAAGGCTTTTAAAAATGGAATAGATTTTACCAAACGGCAGTTTTCAAAAAAACTTATCTGTCAAAAATTAATTTCTCCCACGGTTCATATCCTGCCATGTAGCTGAATTCTTCCTCGTTTCTGAATCCTTCAAGAAGTTTTTCTTTTACACCATCTAATATAGCTTCATCAATATCTCTGAACTTCATATGCTTATATAAACCGGACTTTCTAAAATCATACATCGTACCCACATTATCAAGAAGATGTTTTACCACCTTATATGTTCCCTCTACATCTTTCCCTGCACATACAATATCAAGCATTGGCGAATACTCATTATATTTTCCCATTTCCAATGTATGTGCAACTGCCTGTACCTTCCCTGACAAAAATCTCGCATAACCGATATCATTTTCCCGCAATGCCAGTCCCGCCATTGTGGAAAGCACAAAATTAAGTGTACTAAATCCGGAAAGAATAATATTTTCATATTTCTCATATGCTTCTTTGATTTTTCCCTGCTCCTGGAGTAATCTTCCCTGATAACAACTTTTCATAGGATCGTGTTCTGAAAAATAGTCCAGATATTTTTCTGCCTTGGTGTAATCCTTCTTACGTAAATAAAATCCAAATAAGGAATCTGCTGCATGATGCTGTATCTCTTCATTCTCATCATGTAGTGCCAGCTCATACCATGCGTTAATCTGCTTATCATATTTTTCCTGATTCGTGCATTTATCCGTTATTCTTCTTGCATCAAGCATTACCGCAGTCTGCCAGATAAGCATGTTACAATTCGGATATTCCTTTATAAGTCTCAATGCCCATTCATAAGTCTTTTCATAGCCTTCTTCTGAAAACATCCTGTCCATCTTCCTGATAATTTCTTCGATTTCAGTATCTGAAAGTTTTTCATGAAAAGAAAGTAATGTATCAAGTGAAATATCAAGCAGTCTTGCAATTGGTGCCAGCAGTTCAATATCCGGCTTGGAATTACTATTCTCCCATTTGTTTACAGCCGGTGTCGTCACGCCTAATCTGTTTGCCATCTCCTCCTGCGTCATACCAGCTTCTTTTCTATATTTTTTTATAACAACGCCTATATCCATTTGCTTCATCTCCTAAAAAAATTCAAAATCTTTTGTATACTCAGCATATCAGATTCATATAGATTGCACAATTGAACAGCGTTTAATTTTTATTCAATTTAATTAACCAGCAGGAAAAAAGTGCATAGCCGAGCGGCAGACCAATGATCAAAGCTACGCATATGGTGCCAACCGTAAAAATCAGTCCCTGTAACTGCAGGCATAAATTTAATTGTTTATTTGTCATACCCACAGCCTGTAATATACCATATTCCTGCTTTTTTGTCGTAATATTCATGATCATGGTATTCGCCATATTCATAAACCCGATGAGTCCTACAATAGCCATAAACAGATAACAGCCAAGCTTCATCATGCTGCTTGCAAATTCGGCAGATTGTAACTGCGCATGATAAGTATCCATTTTTATATGCGAAGTATTAGAAATCAAAGTATTCAGACTTTGTTCTACAGATGCCACATCTTTTTTATCACAGTCCACCCACAGATAGCCATAGGCTGTTCCTCTCGGATTCATAGAACGATATACACCTTCCGGAATGACAAGATAAGTGTCCGCACTTACAAAAGATCCTGCAATCTTTCCCTGATAGGTATAGGTTCCACTTCCATTCTCAAAGTCAAATGCAATGGATTCACCCGGAGCATATCCATCTTGTTCCATCCACGTTGACCAGCCAAAGAAAATATCACCATTCTTTACCGCCTGATCATAGTCCATAGAGCCAATATCCCCTTCTTGGCGCATAAAATCAAAATCCTTTTTACTCACAATATCAGCCGGAAATCTTGTTCCGTTCAGATTTACAGAGACAATCTCTCTCGTCATGACATCTGTTATTCCTGGAATGCTTTTGATTTCTTCAATCAGCGAATCATTCAATGGATTATCCGTCAGAATCGTATCCAGATTATTCTCCGGATATCTTTCATCATACTCAGCAGAATAGTCAAGCTGCAGTTCAAATTGTCCATGATTAACGGAAAGACGTGCTTCATGCTCCGTGTCAATATTTCCCACATAATTAGAGATAATCACAAACAATACGCAAGAAAAACCCATTGTGAGGATAGTACCAATAGTTCTTTTGGGATTACCCGTTACATTTGCCATTGCCATAGAAAACACGGTGACATTTTTTCTGCCATTTCGTTTTCCTTTTTTTTGTGTTTCTGCATTTTCTAAATACCGTGTTGCTTCGATAGGTGAAATCCGTGAAACAATTTTCATTGGTTTACGCAGTGCCAAAGCAACGGTAAGAAATGATACGAAAATACAGAGAAGCATAACAGGCAGGGAAAACAGAGGCACCTGCTGATTTTGAACTCCCATAGAGCCAGTTTGGGTTGATACAAGGTTTCCCTGTTCTACCAGCCAGTTAAAACCGCATTTTGCAATCAGAAAACCAAGAAGCAATCCAACTGGCATTGAAGAAATTGTCAAAAACATACCCTCTCTGAAGATCAGCGGCAGCGGAGACCAAGGAAAACATATAAAACAGTATAACACAAAATAAACGTGACATGGTGAACTGATTGAAATGCTTCTAATTTTTGTCGCAAATAATTGATTGAACAATAAGGAGATAGGATTGACTGCTGGGACGCCGAAAAGGATTTAAAAACCACACCCGGATCAGACTGTGCATTGACTTCACTTGCAGTCGATGAACCACTTGAATATGCGCGATTATATCTTGAGGGAAATTGCAAATGTGGGTAAATGCCGAAGATTCATTATCAGAAAATGCAATCTGACACATAGAATAAACAAGAGGACTTGCAAGGTTTGTGACCTTCTTTCAAGCCCTCTTATGTATCATTGCGGTACTGGCTGTGTCCGTTCCGTAAAGGACTGCCCTAAGTGTATCGGCTTCACCTTGTTCCTTTACCTCACTATTCACAAATCACTTTTGCTATTTTCGCAATAATATTGCAAATAAAACAATTAGAACTAATATAATTATCAAAAAAATAAACCTTATTTGACCATGAAATCCTAATCCAATCCACTGCAATACTATTATTAACACAAAAACTAATAACGCCCAATACTCTTTTTTCACGATTTTCCTCCTTTCTTGAAGAATTTAAGATTTATAGACGACTTTAAAAGAATGCGCATGTTTTTGTATACACTTAATATATATCACACTTTTAAAAAATAAAAGACTTGGTTTGAATTATTTTCGTTAAATAAAAAAGTAAATTTCACATTGGACTTAAGTAGTTATTTCAGTTTTTCATATATCTCATCAGTTACTGTTTCACACCATTCGGATGATGTTTTTTCTACCGGTACTTCAATTGCCAGATGTGAAAACCATTCATCTGGTGCTGCTCCATGCCAGTGTTTTACTTCTGCCGGAATATTGACACAATCTCCAGGTTTCATTTCTACTGCTTCTTTTCCTTCTTCCTGATAGTATCCACGTCCTGCAATGCAGATAAGGATCTGTCCGCCTCCGCTTTTTGCATGATGAATATGCCAGTTATTCCTGCATTAAACTGGACTACACCCTCGCAATCCCCCGGATTTACTGGCTTGAACACAATACAAAACTGTGTTTTCTGTACCCTTTTCGATGAAGTTCTGCTACTTTCTACTACAATATATTTATGGTTAATATCCCTTACAGCCAGTAAGGAATTATCCATCTTGTTGCTTAAGCTGTATAATGGTGGAGCAATTGGTATATCGGCTTCCTTTCTTGGACTTCGCGTCCGTAAAATAGACTGATAACCAGCTCCTCATTCGCAGCGTTCGTTTTATGCAGGTTGAATCGTCGTAGGCGCATTCGTGTCACACCACAGTAGATTGAATAGGCAATGAGTAAAACTGGCACTTATCCATTGCAATAATCTTAAGGAGTGACAAATTTATGAACGCAGTAGGTATCGATGTTTCTAAGGGTAAAAGTATGGTTGCTA
>NZ_ATVU01000024.1:0-55243 GCF_000420885.1 Dorea sp. AGR2135
GGAAACAATTATAAAAAGATAGCTGCAATAAGCCAACGTTTTTTCATGACGTTTTGTGCCTTGAGCAGCGCGAAAGGAATGGATATAAAAATGAAGAAAATTATCTTAACCGGTGACAGACCAACAGGACGTCTTCATGTGGGACATTATGTAGGATCACTGCAGGAGCGTGTGAAATTGCAGAATTCCGGTGATTATGATGAAATCTATATTATGATTGCAGATGCTCAGGCATTGACAGACAATGCGGAACATCCAGAGAAAGTAAGACAGAATATTATGAATGTGGCACTGGATTATCTTGCTTGCGGAATCGACCCGGCAAAATCTAATATTTTCATTCAGTCTATGGTTCCGGAACTGACAGAGCTTACATTTTATTATATGAATCTGGTTACAGTGTCCAGGGTACAGAGGAACCCTACAGTAAAAGCCGAGATTCAGCAGAGGAATTTTGAGGCAAGCATTCCGGTCGGATTTTTCTGCTATCCGATCAGTCAGGCAGCAGATATCACGGCGTTTCGTGCAACAACTGTACCGGTAGGAGAGGATCAGCTGCCGATGCTGGAGCAGTGTAAAGAAATCGTACACAAATTCAACAGCGTGTATGGTGAGACACTGACAGAGCCAGATATTATTCTTCCATCTAACAAAGCATGCCTGAGACTGCCGGGAATCGACGGTAAGGCAAAGATGAGTAAATCACTTGGAAATTGTATTTATCTGTCAGATGAAGCAGAAGACATTAAGAAAAAAGTTATGTCCATGTTCACAGATCCGAATCACTTAAGAGTCGAAGATCCAGGGCAGGTAGAAGGCAACCCGGTATTCATTTATCTTGATGCATTCTGCAAGCAGGATTATGTAGACGAATTTCTTCCAGATTATGCAAACCTGGAGGAACTGAAAGAACATTACAAACGCGGTGGACTTGGAGATGTAAAAGTAAAAAAATTCCTGAACAATGTAATGCAGGCAGAACTTGCACCAATCCGCGAGAGAAGAAAATCATGGGAGAAGAGACTTCCGGATGTATACGACATTCTCAAAGAAGGAAGCAAGGTTGCAGAGGCAAAAGCTGCAGAAACACTTCGAGATGTAAAAAATTCTATGAAGATAAACTATTTTGAAGATCCAGACTTTTTGAAATAATTGGAATTGTTTTGACGATTACAAAAAGGGACAGGTTAAAGTTTAATTGGGGACGGGGTTTTTTTGAAAAAACCCCGTCCCCAATGATATATTTTCAAAATTGTATATATAATATTACTAGCGATTTTGAGTAGAAAGAGGTTTTTAAATGCATACGTTAAAGAGATTTATTCAATATTATGCGCCATACAAAGCTGTTTTTTTCTTAGATCTTGCCTGTGCAGCGATAATCAGCCTGGTGGATCTGGCTTTTCCTCAGATTTTACGGACACTTACGAGGACGTTGTTTGTGGAAAATGCGTCTTCAATTATGCGTAATCTTGTACCGATTGGGATTGTGTTGTTCTTGATTTATGTTCTTCAGGCATGTTGTAAATATTATGTCAGCTATCAGGGGCATATGATGGGAGCGCACATGGAGCGCGATATGCGCCAACAATTATTTGATCATTATGAAAAATTATCGTTTTCTTATTATGATCAGAACAATTCCGGACAGATGATGAGTAAACTGGTATCGGATCTGTTTGATATTGCGGAGTTTGCGCATCACGGACCGGAGAATTTATTTATCTCGCTGATTAAAATTATCGGCTCTTTTGTATTTTTATTCCTGATCAACTGGAAGCTTGCAATCCCGCTTCTTGTAATGGTTGTATTTATGATTTTCTTTTCGGGCAGCCAGAACCGGAAGATGCAGACAACATTTATGGATAACAGGCAGAAAATCGGGAACGTGAATTCCAGTTTGCAGGATACGCTTGCCGGAATCCGTGTCGTACAGTCTTTTGCAAATGAAGAGATTGAGCGGGAGAAGTTCATGGAGAGCAATCATGGATTTCTTTTATCTAAGAAAGCGAACTATCAGTGTATGGGAAGCTTTATGAGTGGAAATCTGTTCTTTCAGGGCATGATGTATCTGATTACGCTTGTATTTGGAGGCTGGCTCATAGCCCATGGTCAGATGGAAGTAGCTGATCTTGCTATGTATGCGCTTTATATCGGAATCTTTATCAGTCCGATTCAGATTCTTGTGGAGCTGACTGAGATGATGCAGAAAGGTCTGTCCGGATTTCGGAGATTTCTGGACGTGGTCGAGACAGAGCCTGAGATTACGAATGCACCGGATGCAGAGCTGCTTGATGACGTGAAGGGAGATGTGAATTATGAAAATGTTTTCTTTCATTATAGTGATGATGACACGCCGGTTCTGGAAAATGTATCGTTCCATATTCCGGCTGGAAAATCAATTGCGTTGGTTGGTCCTTCTGGAAGCGGCAAGACAACAATTTGTTCCCTGCTTCCAAGATTTTACGATGTAACAGGTGGAAAGATTACGGTTGACGGAAAAGATGTGAGAAAGCTGACCCTTGAGAGTCTGCGTAATCAGATTGGCCTTGTGCAGCAGGATGTTTATCTTTTCTGTGGAAGTATCCGTGAAAATATTGCATATGGTAAGCCTGACGCTACGATGGAAGAGATTGAAGATGCGGCAAAGAAAGCCAATATCCATGACTTTATTATGGAACTTCCGGATGGATATGAAACATTTGTCGGAGAAAGAGGAACCCGGCTTTCCGGTGGACAGAAGCAGAGAATTTCTATTGCCAGAGTTTTCCTTAAGAATCCGCCAATCCTGATTCTGGATGAGGCGACCAGTGCATTGGACAATGAAAGTGAACGTTGGATCCAGCAGAGTCTTGAAGAGTTGGCAAAGAATCGTACAACCATTACAATTGCACATCGTTTGTCCACAATCCGTAATGCAGATGAGATTCTGGTCGTTGCTGACAATGGAATAGCAGAGCGTGGAACACACGATGAGTTAATCGCACGTGGTGGTATTTATGCACATTATTATGAAATGTCATAGTTTTTACAAAATGTAGATAAAATTGGCACATAGATTTAGATAATATGGAAATTGATGTGTCACTTAGAAAATGTTATTATAATAACAATCTTTACGATTTAAAGTATTTAGAGAATGAGGTACGTACTATGAGTTCATTAGATAAACAGATAGATTTTACAGAAAACTCATGCAAGGATTTTATTGATGTTCTTGCAAGCAGTGCCCCGATTCCGGGAGGCGGCGGAGCGTCTGCTTTAGTTGGAGCAATCGGAGTGGCACTCGGCAATATGGTGGGAAGTCTTACTGTCGGTAAGAAGCGTTATGCAGATGTAGAAGAAGATATTATCCGTTGTAAAAAAGAAGCAGACGAAATTACAAAGCGGCTTCTTGAACTTGTGGCAAAAGATGCCGAGGTCTTTGAACCATTAAGCAAAGCGTACAGTCTGCCAAAGAGTACGCCGGAAGAACTTGCAAAAAAGGAAGAAGTTATGGCAGTTGTGTTAAAAGATGCATGTGAAGTACCGCTTGAAATTATGAAAACCTGTGCAAGAGGATTAGACCTGATGAAAGAGTTTGCTGAAAAAGGAAGCCGGATTGCACTTAGTGATGCAGGAGTCGGAGCAACACTTTTGAAGTCTGCACTGCAGGGCGCGTCATTGAACATTTATATTAACACAAAATCTATGAAAGATCGTGTATTAGCTCAACAGTTGAATGATGAGACAGACAGTCTCAGAAAAACTTATGAGAAGAAGGCGGATGAAATATTTGAAAACGTATGCAATGAGATTCGTTAAGTCACGGTAATGAAAAAGGAGAATCGTAAAATGGCACAGATACTGTTAGGTAAAGAAGTAACTGCTTCATTGAATGAGGAGATTGAAGAAAAAGTAAAAACATTAAAAGAGCATCAAGTGATGCCGAAACTTGGAATTATCCGAATTGGTGAAAAACAGGATGATATTGCATACGAGCGCAATGCTGTAAAGCGTTGCGAAAAATTATCTGTGGCATATGAAAAGTTTCTGCTTCCGGAAGATGTAACGGAAGAAATGGTGATTGATACGATCCAGAAACTAAACAAGGCGGAAGATATTCACGGAGTATTGGTTTTCCGCCCGTTGCCATCTCATCTGGACGAAGAGAAAATCTTAAATACATTGGATGTAGAAAAGGACGTAGATGGAATTACCAATCTTTCCATGGCAGGTATATTTGCCGGAAAAGAGATGGGCTATGCGCCGTGTACCGCAAGTGCATGTATCAGGCTCCTGGACCATTATGGAATTGACTGTACCGGGAAAAAAGCAGTGATCGTAGGACGAAGCCTTGTAGTCGGAAAGCCGGTATCTATGATGCTTCTGAAGAAAAATGCAACAATTACAGTCTGTCATACAAAGACTAAGAATATAAAGCAGGAAGTACAGGCTGCAGATATCGTAGTTGCGGCAGCAGGAAGTGCAGGATTTATAAAGAAAGAACATTTAAGAACGGGACAGGTTGTTATTGACGTGGGAATCAATGTGAACGAAGAAGGCAATCTGTGCGGAGACGTAGCATTTGATGAGGCAGAACCGATTGTAGATGCAATTACACCGGTTCCAGGAGGAGTTGGCGGAGTCACGACTTCAATTTTGGTGGAGCATGTGGTAAATGCAGCACTTTTGAAAATGAAAGCCAGTGAGAAATAGTATAACAAATATGTGAAAAGGTTAAAAAACATCAAGGAAAAGGTTAAAATTATTTCTTGAACTTTCTGATAAAAAACGTGCTGTGCAAAGAAAGGTTGTTCTTTTTGAAAAAATAGTATATAATATCTTAGTGTTAACCCCAAAACAAACAAGAAAGGATTACATTTATGAACATGCATAAGAAACGGATCGCAAGACGTGGGGCAGCCTTTGTCTGTGCGTTCGGTGTCGCACTGTCAGCAATGCCGGTGCATGCAGCGGAGGTCAAAAGCCTTGAAGATAAGACCAGTAATCTTCAAAGTCAACTGGAAGGGATTAATCAGGATTTGGTTACGATCAGCAATAAGATTGCTGAGACAGAAGCGGAAATTGAAGAGTCGAACAATGAAGTATACCGCCTGGAGGCATCACTTCAGATTTCTCGTAATAACGAGGAAAAGCAGTATGAAACGATGAAGACTCGTATTAAGTACATGTATGAAAATGGTTCAGAGACAATGATTACTATGCTGTTTACTGCAGACAGTATGGGAGACTTCCTCAACAAAGCCGAGTTCATTCAGAACATTACCGATTATGATAAGGAAATGTTGGAGAACATGATGGAGATACGTCAAGGTATCGAGACGCAGGAAGAGGATCTTAAGAGCCAGCAGCAGGAACTGACAGATTTACAGAGTCAGTTAAATACTGAGCAGCAGAATCTTCAGGCGAAAGCAGCAGCAACTTCCACAGATCTTGCGACTGTGAATGCGCAGCTTCAGGCAGCGCGTGAGGCAGAGGCAAAGCAGGAGGAAGAAGCGCAGAAAAAAGCACAGGAAGAAGCGGCAAAGCAGGCATCAGCTTCCACTGGAAATAATACTTCCGGAAGCAGTTCTAATAATAACAGCTCTTCCAAACCTTCTAATTCCGGAAGTAATAATAACTCCGGGAGCAGTTCCAGTCATGGAAAGTATAATATTCCTTCCGGTGGTCTGACCCCATCCAAAGGGAGAATCTGGTTTAACGGACATACTGAAACCTATTATTCACAGAAGGTACTTCCGGGAGCAGGACTTAACATTCCGGGACGTCATATTGCGAGTGACGGAACAATCCGTGACAAAGATGGTTATATTGTACTTGCCAGTGATGACTATCCAAAAGGAACCGTGGTCGAGACATCTCTTGGAGCTGGAAAAGTCTATGATAGTGGAAGTGGAAAAGGTAATATTGATTTGTATACCGACTGGTAGGAAAAGAAAGAGTGAGAACTCATATGACAGAAAAATTGCTCAGACCGTGTAAGGTCTGAGCAATTTTTTGTCATATAGAATGTGTACTAAATTTTTGGCTGATACCGCATATTGGAAACGTTGTAGATTGTGATAAACGCCTTAGGATCCACCTGATTGATGTATTTCATCAGTTTCTGGTATTCTGTTTTATCCACAATGGTGATAATTTCGTTATGCTTTTCCATTGTGTAAGCACCGATGGCTTCATAGATAGTAGCCCCGCTGTGAAGTTCATATAAAATGAAGTGGCGCAGCTCTTCTTCTTTCCGGGTGATGATGCAGACGCGCCGTTTCATATCTTGATTGAAGATAAAGTGATCCAGTACGATTCCGTTAAAATAAGTACCGAGGACACTTAAAACTACAGTTTTCTTATCGTACACAAGTGCTGCGGACAGAGCCACACACATACCGGACAGTGACATAGCTTTTCCGAGATCCATATGCAGATATTTGTTCATGATTTTGGCAACAATATCCAGTCCGCCAGAAGAGGCATTTCGATTGAACAAAATTGCAAGTCCGACGCTTACGACCAGTATATAACAGAGTACATCCAGTTCCTGGCTGTCGGTCATGGAGTAAAAATCCGGGAAAATCTTTTCGAAAAGCCCCAGAAACAGTGGAAGCATAATGCTTGTATAAACAGTTTTTGCTCCGAATTCCCGACCGCATGTAAAGAATCCGATAATCAGAAGCACTATATTTAAGATCATAGTGATTGCTGACAATGGAAGCGGTACAAAGTTTGACAGAATGATTCCAAGACCAGAGATACTACTGACAGAAGCGTGGCTTGGTACAAGGAAGAAGTAGACTGCAGCGGCAATAATTGCCACAGCAAGCGTCAGAATCAACGTTTCCTTTACAGAGTCTGCGTATTGATTTTTCTTATTCATATGTAACAATCCCCCACAAATAACATTTGCAACATTCATTTGCAAAGTATATTTTAACTGGTTCTGTGTGGAATAACAAGGTGTCTGTTGTATAAAATTGACAGAGATTTATAAAGAGCAGTATAATTAAAAAAGTAATAGCAAATGAGGGGATGGATTGGGAGGAGATGTATGGGAAAAAGAAAAGCCGTTTATTGGATCCTTCTTGCTTTGATAATGGTTACAGTGACAGGTTGTGGCTATACGCTGGAAGAAAAGAGAGAAATGAAGCGTTATGAAAAGCAAGGACGGGGAAATGCGAAAAATTATATAAGAGAAAAATATGGAATCGATGCAAAGATTACAGAGATAAACTGTGAGAAATACAGTTCCAGTCCGGTGCCGGATTTTTTCCCTTCTCCCACCGGAAATGTATTCGTGAAAATGAAGTACAAGGGGGCAGATTTTTTAGTTGCGATATCAGGGCAGAAAAAGAATACGGACGGGCTTGATAATTATCAGTTTCAGGAGATTGCCACAGCATTTGCACAAGAAATGTATAACATCACAGGACTTCACGCAGAGAGTGACTATGTATGTTATGGTGAGTATGGAACGGTAAAAGACGAAAAAAATGGAATGATCCACACATTTTATGATGGGGAAAATCTGGAAGAAGTCTTACAGAAGGAATCTGCAAGAGCTGTTGTATCTTATGCCAATCAGGACGTAGAACAGATTCCTGTATCGCAGATAAGCCAGAAGACAGGCGTTGATACAATATTGCTTACGGATTACGAGAGCCGGGAAGCATATCAGACGGTTCGGTGTCCATATTATAATCTGGCTGGCTGGCCGATTGAAAATGGAATAGAGAATCAACTGTATCTGATGAATGGATATCGTGTTGTGGGTGCGGGTGAAGATACCTATGTAAAATGTGAGAAAAAAATTCAGGATGATATTATCCTGATTACAGAAAATCCAAAGGATCAGATCATACTTGAAAAAACCAGTCTGGATTCACAGGAGAATTGGAATGGGAATGGATTTATTGATGCGAAGCAGGTAGCCAGTGCCTATGCATTTGATACAAATTCTGAAAAAGTATATGTGTATTTTCCGGTGGAAAAACTGGACACGAAAGAAGTGAAAGAAGCTCAGTTAGTCAAGCAGTATCAGTACAAAGGAGAAACATGCTATGACAATATCATCAGCAAAGTGACTGATGATGGCAAGTATATTCATGGCATCGTCTATACAAGAGACGAGACGGAGATAAAAATATCCGTGTTTATAGATAAGTAGGTGAAGAAAGCAATGAAGAAATTACCGAGTGCTCTTGACACAAAATAAAAATCGATTTATACTAGGCATTGTAAATAAAAGGGGAGCTTGTGATAGCAGGCTGAGAGGAAGTCTTCAACTTCGACCTAGAACCTGATTTGGATAATGCCAACGTAGGAACGTATAAGATAATGTTACGGGAGATACATTGGTGTATCTCCTTTATTATGCATAGAAAACCACGTCTTTTCTTCTAAGCCAGGTGCGAATCATAGAATATAGGAAATTTTGAGAGTGAACAGAGTTCATGAAGGGGTGCACCACCGCGGGTGTATTTCTTTGTGAACTCTGTTTTATATAATAGGAAATTACATTTCCTTTTATATAAAAAGCCTCCGGCAGGATGCGCACTCGCATTTCCGGAAAGGAGCAGCCATGATTACAGTCAATGGAGAGAACAGAACGCTGGAACATCCAGTGTCGGTAACGGAATACTTGAAAGCATGTAATTATATTCCGGTGCAGGTAGTAGTAGAATTGAATGAGGAGATCATCAAAAGAGAAAATTACGATACAACTGTACTGAAAGATGGAGATGTTGTAGAGATTCTGCATTTTATGGGCGGCGGAAGCTTCTAAGCTTCACGATATGCGAATAGCAGGTATCATAATTTATGAGTAAACAAAGAAAGGTGGATAAAAAAATGACAACAACAAACACAAACGAAGACAAATTAATCCTGGGAGGACATGAATTTACTTCCCGTTTTATTATGGGATCTGGAAAATTTTCATTGGAGCTTATGAAAGCATGTATTGAAAAAGCAGGAGCACAGATCGTAACACTTGCTTTGCGCCGTGCTAATGAAGGCGGACTTGATAATATTCTGGATTATGTGCCGAAGGACGTAACACTTCTTCCGAATACATCCGGTGCCAGAAATGCGCAGGAAGCAGTTCGTATTGCAAGACTTTCCAGAGAGCTGGGTTGTGGAGATTTTGTAAAGCTTGAAGTTATTCACGATTCGAAATACCTTCTTCCAGATAATTACGAGACAATCAAGGCAACAGAGATCCTTGCAAAAGAAGGGTTTGTTGTTATGCCATACATGTATCCGGATTTGAATGCAGCCAGAGATTTGGTAAATGCAGGGGCAGCCTGTGTGATGCCTCTTGGTTCTCCAATCGGTTCAAATAAGGGAATCTGTACAAAAGAGTTTATCCAGATTCTTATTGATGAGATTGATCTTCCAATTATCGTTGATGCAGGAATCGGTCGTCCGTCACAGGCATGTGAAGCTATGGAAATGGGTGCGTCAGCAGTGATGGCCAATACTGCTATTGCGACAGCAGGAGATGTCCAGGTTATGGCTGAAGCGTTTAAAAAGGCAATTGAGGCAGGAAGAAGTGCTTATCTTTCCGGATTAGGAAGAATACTGGATAAAGGAGCAAGTGCGTCTTCACCATTAACAGGATTTTTGCATGAGTAAATTGCACTGATAACAGAATACAAGTATAAAGATATACAAGAAAAGATATACGAGAGGATCAATGTAACAGCAATGGTAGAAACAATGCAGACCAGTAAAAAAGATGGTCATTTTAATGAAAGTATTGTAAATGAAGAAATACTGGAAGATATGAAAAAGAATCGTATCGATCATATGAAGTATCTTCCGGATATGGAGCAGTTGGAAGAATCTGATGTGATGGATCAGGTTATTTCTGCAATGAAAGCATATGATTATGATAAATATACAGAAGCAGATGTAAGAAGAGCACTGGCGCATGATAACCGGACACCAGAGGATTTTCAGGCACTGCTTTCGCCGGCAGCACTTCCGCTTTTAGAGGAGATTGCGCAGCAAGCACAGATTGAAACAAGAAAGCATTTTGGAAACAGTGTGTATATGTTCACGCCAATTTATATTGCAAACTACTGTGAAAATTACTGTATTTACTGTGGATTCAACTGTCATAATAAGATTCGCCGTGCACAGCTTAATGAAGAAGAGATTGAAAAAGAGATGGCTGCTATTGCCAAGACCGGACTTCAGGAAATATTGATTCTTACAGGTGAGAGTAAGACAAAATTTAATGTGGAGTATATTGGAAAGGCATGCGAGATTGCACGAAAATATTTTAAAGTGGTAGGTCTTGAAGTATATCCGATGAATTCGGATGAGTATGCATACCTTCATAAATGCGGAGCAGATTATGTGACAGTCTTCCAGGAGACTTACAATTCAGATAAGTATGAAACATTACATCTAGCAGGACATAAAAGGATTTTTCCATATAGATTGAACACACAAGAACGTGCACTTAAGGGTGGCATGCGAGGTGTTGGCTTTGCAGCGCTTTTAGGACTGGATGATTTTCGCAAAGATGCTTTCGCGACAGGTTATCATGCATATTTGCTTCAAAGAAAATATCCGCATGCAGAGATTGCATTTTCTTGTCCAAGACTATGTCCGATCATCAATAATGATCGCATTAACCCGATGGATGTTCATGAGCCGCAGTTACTTCAGGTAGTTTGTGCATATCGTCTGTTCATGCCATTTGCAAGTATTACGGTGTCTACAAGAGAATGTGCCCGTGTTCGTGATAATCTGGTAAATATTGCAGCGACCAAGATATCCGCAGGAGTCAGCACAGGAATTGGAAGTCATGTGGAAGATATCGAAGATAAAGGTGACGACCAGTTTGAGATTTCAGACGGAAGAACGGTGGATGAAGTGTTCGATGCGCTGAAAAAGAATGGTTTACAGCCAGTTATGAAGGATTATATATATTTGTAGATGTGAAATGTCAGACTACAAATAATTATTTTTTTTAATGATTGCAGGGAACGGAGGTTTTTAGTATGAGAACGCGAGAAGAAGTTTTGCAGTATGTGCGATCTTTCCCGAATGTGTATGAAGAAAGACCATTTCGCGATCAGGGCTGGCAACTGGTAAGAGTAAAAGGAAGTAAGAAAACATTTTTATGGATTTATGAAAGAAATGGATATGTTAATTTAAATGTTAAAGTTGATCCGCAGTGGAGAGATTTCTGGCGCAGTACTTATGCCTCTGTTATTGCAGGGTATCATCAGAATAAGGAACATTGGAATACCATCATTTTAGATGGTTCTATTCCTGAAAATGAAATTCAAAGAATGATTTCCGAGAGCTATGATCTGATTACGGACAGCCCGACGAAAAGAATCTATGAGGCAGTGAAAAAGATTCCAAAAGGTCATGTTGCGACTTATGGTAAAGTTGCAGAGCTGGCAGGAGATGCAAAGATGGCAAGAGCAGTTGGAAATGCGCTTCATAAGAATCCGGATCCGGAACATATTCCTTGCTTTCGTGTGGTCAATGCGAAAGGAGAATTAGCCGGTGCATTTGCCTTTGGAGGAGAAAGTGTGCAGGCACAATTGCTGGAAGCAGACGGGATTGAGGTAATCGATGGAAAAGTAGATTTAAAAAAATATGGGATATAACAAAAAATAAAAGTAAAAGAACCCAACGTGCCGTTTAAGATGTGGAATGCGTTGGGCTCTTTTATTTTTTTCGCTTTAAAGCAGAAAAGAACAGACAAGAAAAAACATGGCATGATATTATAAAAATAACATTTGTGGCAAAACAGACGAAAGTCCGCGGCGCAAAGCTACAGGGCCTGTGAAATGGCAGCAAATTAGAATCATTTAAATTTGATGTAAAACGAAGAGGTAAAATCAGGATTGAAGTAAGAAATCTGCATCAGTCAACACCAGATCTGGAACAGATGAACGGTGAAGAGTTCCCTGTTACATTGGGAAAGCAGGTGGAAAAAACCCGGCAGTCACTTCATGCATTAGGCACTGCCTATTACCATATCTCCAGATTGAATTTAAAAACAAAGAAGGTTGAACTCGTCAAAAGATCCAGGAAGATGGATATGGATTTTGAAGAAAATAGAGTAGATTGGGATTCTCAGTTCAATATTATTAAAGATATTATAGAAAAGCCATTTGTACAGAAGTATATAGATTTTTTTGATATACAAACCATGGCAGCACGGCTTCATAATAAAGAATCTATGTTTTCCGAATTCAAAAAGAAGAATGGATCATGGTTTCTTTCCATGGTCGTTCCTCAGAGTTATGACATAAATGGAAATGTTACATCAGTGCTGATCGCAAATCGAGATGTGACAGATGAAAAACTGCGGGAATTAAAACAAGAGGAGGAATTGCGGGAAGCAAAATTAAAAGCAGAATGTGCAAATAAAGCAAAATCAACATTTCTGTTCAATATGTCTCATGACATCAGAACTCCTATGAATGCAATCATTGGCTATGCAGATCTGGCGTCCAGACATTTGAAGGAAACAGAAAAACTTGGCGGATACCTTGAAAAAATTCAAATATGCGGAAAAGAACCTTTGTCGATGCTTGGTAATGTTCTGGATCTTGCAAGAATTGAAAATAATAAGGTCGAAATGGAATACACTGTTTTGAATGTCCATGAAAGCTTTGAAAATTGTGTCACTATGTTCCAACAACAGGCAGAAAGTAAAAATCAGACGCTCTCTCTGACAGAACAGATTCTGTATCCGTATATATGGATGCACCGCATCTGTCAGAAGTCTGTCTTAATATTATAAGCAATGCAATAAAGTATACAAATACAGGAGGCACAATATCCTGTAATGTCCTTTAAAATCGTGTGGATGTTTGCAACCTATCTTTTGTTGGTGCGGCACTGTTGGTCATTGCATATTTTATGCATATAAAAAACATATATCCGTGGCTGGTTCTATATACAGTTTCTTATTTTAGCATTGCAATTTTTGATACATTATGCTGGAAAAATAAAAATATGACGGCAGAAACTGCTGCAGAATTAATTGAAGATGGTTCTTGCGTGTGGCTGACAGCGGGAGGTGGAGGAATTAATGAACCTTCATTTTTTCTGAAGAAGCTGGAGGAACGATATCTGAATACCGGACTTCCCTGTGAACTCACTCTTTGTCATAGTGCAGGAGTGGGAGATAAACAGGGAGGAGGCGTTGACCGGTTTGCTCATGAAGGAATGGTAAAAAAGCACTGGAAGAATTTGGAATCACGGATTATAAACGGTACTTTATCTATGATGTGGATACAATTGACGAAGCATGTCAGCGTACCGTTGAAGCCTTGGAGAAGCAAGAACGGCCGACTGCCTTTTTTGCTACGATCGATATGATGACAATTGGCATATACAGTGGAATTAATCAGTGTGGTATGCAGATTCCGCAGGATATATCGGTGGTTGGCTTTGATGACATATTTGTGACAAAGCATATGATTCCTCCGCTGACAACTTATCACGCCCCAATGGGGGAAATTGCCGAGAATGCGGTTAAAATGTTGTCAGAACTGATTGAAAAAATACAATGATTAAATAGTTCAGAAAATATGGAGTAATTCCGGTAGAGAAAGAAGAATATTTGAATACTCCTAATTGAATGCCAGTATTTGGGTTACAGATAACGAATCCATGATACTGGCATTTTCATGTCTTATAATAAGATGCGTTGTTTTCGGGTGTTAAAACGGTAATGTTTTTCTTGCGTACAGTAGATACGCTATAGTATAATAAAACCAGTTTTTTGCATAAATTTAAAAGCTATAATAAGGAAATCGGCAAACCAGATGAAAGTCTGGGACGCAAAGCTACAGGGCCTGTAAAATGGCAGCCAGTTGCATAAAATGAGTTGCACTGTCTGTCTGACAGTGCTTTTTTGAGGAATAATTTATCAACAGAAGATGAAAGGAAAGTTATGAAATTGAAAAAAATATTAGGTGTATCTGTTGTAACTGTGCTGTTATGTCTTACGGGCTGTACGAATAAGAATGCGACGAGTGAACATGAAGCAGTCACTATTCTGGCACCTTATATAGAGTGTGATCGATTAGCTGATCTGGTACATGAGAAGTATCCGGAAGTAAATCTGGAGATTCTTTCCTATTCAGGTGCAAACACCACACAATATTTACAGAATATGTTAGCAGCAGATGATCTTCCCGATATTTGTACACAGACAGTTTATGATCCAGACATCAATGACATGAGTGATAAGATGATCGATCTTTCAAGTTATGATTTTACAGACAACTATGTAGAATCCAGACTGCAGGATGTCTCAGATGATGGAGCCATTTACATGCTTCCGTCAGCTTACAGCTGTTTAGGCATTACCTATAACAAGACTTTATTAGAAGAACATGGATGGAAGCTCCCAAAATCCTTTGCTGATCTGGAAAACCTGGCAGAGGAAGCAAAGGCGGCAGGGGTACAGCTTTGCCTGGCACAGATCGAATTTCCGGGTTACGGATTTCAATATATGTGCAATATTGCGGATACGGGATTTCTGGGAACTTTTCAGGGCAAACAGTGGCAAAAGGATTATCTGACAGGAAAGGCCAATGTGCGTGATACACAGGGCATGATGGATTGCATGGAATATATTCAGAAATGGAAAGACCTGGGCATGTTTACTACGAATAAAAAGAATCCCCAGAGCGATGATGAAACCAGAAATGAATTTATGGAAGGCAATACGTTATTCCTGCTTGGAAGCAAAAATGGTATCGGGGAAACAGATGATACAAAGGATCGGTTTGGATTAATGCCATATCTTTCTGAAGACGGAAGCCAGAATGTATATATTTTGAATGTGACACGCTATCATGGATTGAGCAAAAAATTAGAGGAGAATCCACAAAAACTGGAAGATGCATTAAAAGTTATGGAGATTCTTTCTTCCGTGGAAGGAACGACTGCGGTATATGACGAATCAAAATTGAAATCGAGTTTACTTCCATTTAAAGACTGGAATGCAGACGATACCTATTATGGAGATATTGCTGATGAGATCAATGCTGGAAATACGGCACTGCTTATTTATGCAGGGTGGGAAAATGCAATGGTAAATACAGGAAATCGTATGCTGGAATACCTTCAGGATCAGGCAACGCTTGAAGATGTTGTGGATCAGCTGGATACGGATCAGGATTCTGTGGTAAACAATAAACCGGAAGTTATCACGACTACAACTGAAACTATCTCTCAGGAGAGCTGTGCAAAACTGATTGGAAAAAGCTTTATGGAAGCAACAAAAAGTGATGCGGCACTGATTTCTTTAGGTGAATGGATACATGGTAATGGAAAAGATCAGAATACAGCGGGTGTGAATGGAAAGCTTTATGCACAGGATATTACAGAAGCTGATATTTGTACGATTCTTCCAACAAGCTGGTATGGCACAATACAGACAGCGAAAATTACAGGGAAAGATATCAAAAAGTTATGTGAAGATGGTTATGATGCCGCAGGTACAGGCAACACCTATCCATATGTGCTGGTGAAGGATAAAGAACTTGAAGATGATGAAACTTATCAGGTTGTTATTTGCGGAGCAAATGAAGATGTTGCATTAAATGACAGCGGTATTGTGGGAATGGATGCAGCGAAAGATTACTTTTCAAAATTTAAAACACTGAGTGAGGCAGATGTGAAATGAAACTAAGCAAGAACAGTACATTGGAGAAGATAAATAAATATAAAAAAGTTATATTGGGATGTATTGTTACGATCTTGGTGATGCTCGGTTTATTTGTTTTCCTGAATCAGTCATATATTCAAAAGTTTATTTATGAAGAACGATTGAACCAGATGGATGAAATTACCCATCAGATGTTTTTGAATCTGGAAGATGTTATGGGCACAAAATGGAATTATGTCCAGGTACAATGTAACCTCATAGAATCTGCTGATATACAGACTGTGGATGATATGAGCCGGTATATGAAAACAATAACAGATTTATATGAATTTGAAGATTCCAGGATAACATTGTTGGCAGTGGATGACAGTGGAAAGTACTATACAGAAGAAGGAAACCAGGGAATAGTGAGAGACGCATATCATTTCGAGAACAGCCCTGAAAAAATCAGCTACGTGTCGAATTTTATGACAACAAATGATTCCCGTATGGTTTTCTTACAGAAATTAGAGCATCCAATCAGGCTTCAAGGTGGTCAGATTATTAATTACTATGGTTTATATCAGGATATGCAGGAGCTGAACGAATATTTTGGCTGTGATGCCTATGATAAAAATAACAGCGTCTATATTCTTGATGATAATGGCTTTAAACAGTTTAACACCAATAAAGTAGAACTGATTAAAGGACATAACGTGTTCTCTGTATTAAAGAAGATGGAATATCTTCATGATTCTTCCTTTGACAAAACGGAAAAAGAATTAAATGGGAAAGGCGTAAGTTATTCCAATGCGATACTTGATGGGACAGAATATTTCTATGTTTTAAAAAGAATGGATAGTTCAGCATGGACCCTGATCTTTCTGGTGCCGGCAAAATATGTAGCAACGAATACGGTAAGGCTTGTGAACCTGATCATGTGGTTTATCATTCTGTTTGCAGTAGTTGCAGCAGTTTGTGTAATTACAGCTATCGTAACAGTGCTTAGAAAAAAACAGAGTGAAGCAATTGAGGTTGAAAGAGAAAATAACGCAAAACTGGAAACAATCAATACAGAACTTACACAGGCAAAACAGGCAGCTGAACAGGCATTTGAAGTAGCCAGTTATGCCAGCCAGTCCAAAAGTGATTTTCTGGCAAATATGTCCCATGATATCCGTACACCAATGAATGCAATTACCGGTATTACATCATTGCTTGAACATGATGCAGGAAATGAAGAAAAAGTAAGAGAATATGCTAGAAAAATAGATGTTTCTGCACGGCATCTGCTGGGGATTATCAATGACGTTCTGGATATGAGTAAGATCGAGGCAGGAAAAACGGTTTTTAAGTATTCTGATTTTTCTATTTTGGAATTTATGCAGGAAATCCAGATGATGTTCCGGCCACAGGCAGAGGGCAAACATCAGAAGATGATAATGAATCATGACAATATCAAACATGAGTGGGTGAATGGGGATCAGGTTCACCTGATGCAGATTTTCAGCAACCTGCTTTCCAATGCTGTGAAGTATACCCAGGAAGGCGGGGAAATTCAGTTCCTTGTAGAAGAATATGAAACAAAATCCAGGGCGTATGCAAGGTACCGCTTTTTAGTCAGTGACAATGGTATGGGAATGTCGGCTGATTTCAAGGATACAATTTTTGATGCGTTTACCCGTGCGGAAAGTTCCCTTACAAATAAAATACAGGGAACCGGACTGGGAATGGCGATTACTAAGAACCTGGTTGAGGCAATGGGAGGCACCATTGATGTGGAGAGTGAACTGGGACAGGGAAGCTGTTTTGAGGTTCTCATAGATCTGAAAATTGCAGAGGATAGAACCGTTGCTCTGGCAGCACAAGAAGAAACAGATGAGCAGGATGGTAATATCCTGCAGGGAATGAGGTTCCTGTGCGCAGAGGATAATGAGCTGAACGCAGAAATTCTGACGGAACTGTTAAAGATTGAAGGTGCAAAATGTACCATCTGTGAAAATGGTGAAGAGATTTTGAAAGCATTTGAACAGTCTGTTCCAGGTGATTACGACATGATCCTGATGGATGTGCAGATGCCTGTGATGAATGGTTATGAGGCAACGAAGGCAATCCGCAGAAGTTCCCATGAACTGGCAAAGACGATTCCGATCATTGCCATGACTGCCAATGCATTCTCAGAGGACATTCAGCATTCTCTGGCAGCCGGTATGAATGCACATGTTTCAAAACCGGTTGAGATGAAAGTACTGGAAAAGACAATCAGAAGTATAAAATCCGGGGGGGGGGGGTACCGAACCGCAGGTCACTGAACAATGACAAATGGAAATTAACCGTACATAAAAGAATCGAAAAGGATAGTTAGGGATAGATAGAAAATGAAAGGAAAAAGAATGATTGCAGGCATTCTGCTTGCGGGAATTTTAGCGGTCACCCTGGCAGGGTGTAAAAACACAGATAACACGAAAGAAGAAAACAAAAAGCCTGTGATTACCCTCGGCAGCGACAGCTATCCACCATACAATTATCTGAATGAGGATGGTGTACCGACGGGAATCGATGTAGAACTGGCTGCGGAAGCTTTTAAAAGAATGGGATATCAGTTGGAGGTTGTCCAGATTAACTGGGAGAAGAAAAAAGAACTGGTGGAGAGCGGAGAGATTGATTGTATCATGGGTTGTTTTTCCATGGAAGGGCGTCTTGATGATTACCGCTGGGCGGGACCGTACATAGCAAGCCGTCAGGTGGTCGCTGTAAATGCGAACAGTGATATTTATAAACTGAGTGACCTGGAGGGGAAGAACCTGGCTGTTCAGTCCACAACCAAACCGGAAGGAATCTTTCTGAACCGGACGGATGAGAGAATTCCAAAGCTGGGCAATCTGATCAGTCTGGGACACAGGGAGCTGATCTATACGTTTCTGGGGAAAGGATATGTAGATGCAGTTGCAGCACACGAGGAATCTATCGTTCAGTATATGAAGGATTATGATGCAAGCTTCCGTATTCTGGAAGAACCTCTGATGATCACCGGAATCGGTGTCGCTTTTGCAAAAGATGATGACAGAGGAATCTGTGAGCAGATGGATCAGACACTGGAGGAGATGCGTCAGGATGGCACATCCCTGAAAATCATTGAAAAATATCTGGACGATCCCCAGAAGTATCTGGAGGTGGATGATCTTGGATATTAAGAGAAAGAAAAAAGAAAAACGAATCCGGCTGTTCGGCTGTCTGATTGGAATCTGTGTGGCAGTAGTCGCTCTGCTTTATTTCTTCCACGCAGAAAAAGCAGAAGCAGAGAAAAGAATGGTGGAGATTGTAAACTATGTGAAAGTGCAGTGTTCCACCTACACCCATTATAATGAATCTTCGGAATCCAAAAGTCTTCTCCGTGCCATTGAAAGTGCCAGACAGATGAGCACGAATATCGATACGGAAATAGAAAACGGCGGTCAGCTAAGCCGGGATTTTCTGAAAGAAAACCTGCAGACTCTCTGGGTGGATGGTATCATTATACTGGATGCAGAGGGAAAGACAGACTGTGAATACAGTATGGATGAGTCTCTGACAGGTGAGATCACGGAGTATCTGCAAAAAGACATTATCATGGATTTTGATGGATATGAAGAAAGAACTTATTCAGAACGGTTTAACAGGAAAGACGGATCACATATTGACATTGCAGCCTGCGCCAGAAAAGATGCACCAGGTATCGTTGCGACCTATTATTACACATCTCCTGAATTTGCCAGAAACTATACGTTGACGATACAGGGACTTTTAAATGGTTATAGTATCCAGAAAGATGGAACGATTATTGTTGCAGATGAGGGAATCGTTGTTGCCAGCAATGATGAGAAACTTCTGTGGCAGAACACCGCCGGCAATGAGGTGGTTCAGGCAATGAAAAAGCATACAGACAGTCAGCACATTTTCCATTTGAAGAATAAAGGGACCGGATGTTACGGAATCATGCTGAAGCAGCGGGATTATTATATTTATGCGTATCTTCCGGATACGGAAGTATTTCATAACCTTCCATTAAGTGTGATAAGCGTTATTTTTCTTTATTTACTGATATTCGGTATGTTCTTATTCTGGGGATACAGAACTAATCAGGCACATCAGAAACAGGAGATGGAAAAAGATGAAAAATACAAAGCAGAACTTCTGATAGCAGCAAAAAAGGCAGAAGCAGCCAATGAGGCAAAGACAGAGTTTCTACAGCGGATGAGCCATGATATCCGGACTCCGATCAATGGAATCTGCGGTATGATTGATATGGCAGAGCATTATGCAGACGACATGGAGAAACAGACAGAATACAGAGCAAAGATCAAAGAGGCATCCAATCTGTTGCTGGAACTGGTAAATGATGTTCTGGATATGAGTAAGCTGGAGTCTGGTGAAGTTGTTCTGGAAGAGAGTCCATTTAATCTGAGCAAAATTTTTGAGGAAGTGCTTGTTGTGATTGAACAGATTGCTGCAGAACAGAATATCCGAATTGTATGGGAGAAAAAAGAAATCAAACACCTTGATTTTATTGGAAGCCCGAGGTATGTGAAACGTGTGATGATGAATATCCTGTCGAATGCGGTGAAATATAACAGAGAAAACGGGCAGATTTATATCAGCTGCAGGGAAATTCCATCCGAACAGCCGGAAATGCCGATAATAGAATTTGTCTGCCGGGATACTGGAATCGGAATGACAGATGAGTTTCAGAAGCATATTTTTGAACCATTTGCACAGGAGCATACCGGAAGCCGCACAAAATTTGCAGGAACAGGTCTGGGAATGCCGATTACAAAGAAACTGATCGAGAAAATGGGTGGTACCATTACTTTCGAAAGTGAAAAAGGCGTAGGGACGACATTTGTGATCCGGGTTCCATTTAAAATAGATCCGGATGTGGATAAACGTGAAGAACAGAAGGATGTGTCCGAAAAATCTATAAAGGGACTGCATATTCTTCTGGCAGAAGATAATGAGCTGAATATGGAAATCGCCGAATTTGTGCTTCAGAATGAAGGTGCTGACGTGACAAAAGCCTGGGATGGTCAGGAAGCTGTTGAGCTGTTCAGAAATAGTGAACCTGGTGAATTTGATGTCATTCTTATGGACATTATGATGCCGGTCATGAATGGTTATGAAGCCGCAAAGATGATCAGGTCTCTGGACAGAGAGGATGCAAAGGAGGTACCGATCATTGCAATGACAGCAAACGCGTTCACGGAGGACAGAATAAGAGCAAAAGAAGCAGGGATGGATGAACATGTTGCTAAGCCTGTTGATGTGGAATTACTGATAAAAATAATTTATAAACTAGTTGGATGATGAAAAATATGGATAAAAGGCAAAGAATACTGATTGTTGATGATGCAAAGCTCAACAGGGATATATTGAAGGAGATTCTGGGGGAAACTTATAATTATCTGGAAGCTGAAAATGGAAATCAGGCGATTCAGATGACAGCAGATAATCCGGGGATTGATCTGATGCTTTTAGATATCAATATGCCACAGATGAATGGTTTTGAAGTTCTGAAACTGATGAAACAAAGTCAGTGTCTGGATGAAACTCCTGTGATTATGATATCTTCAGAAGATGCCGTTGATACTATGCGTAAGGCATATGAGCTGGGAATCACGGATTATATCACACGACCGTTTGATTCTGTGATTGTAAAGAAAAGAGTCCAAAACACTTTAGGGCTCTATGCGAACCAAAAGCATTTGATCATGACACAGCGATTCAAATGATCCTGGATGGGCAATGTGGACAATTTAATCCAATCCTCCTTAAGTGTCTGAAAGAACTGAGTCGTCAGTTTTCAAAAATGCTTGATAAAGAGATGGATGATAATAAATATTACCATGAAATACAGAGACTTTCGAATGAAATACTCAGCGACAGAGCTTTACCGAATCAAAATTATTCACAGAGTGTTGTCAAGGTCATGCAGGAAAAAATCGATTTCTTCAAATCGAACAGTGGCATGAATTCGATTGATTACAATGCAATTTCAGGTCAATTAACTATATTAAATGGAGAACATCAGATATTATGTCAGAGAGATAATCCGAATTTCAATTTGTTCAAAGAATTTGGAGTAAATGAAGAAGATGTTCAATATATTCGTGTTTTATTACATCAGACATCTGTACAAAATAAAGAAATATCTGCCACGATAAAAGCGACGGTGGAAAATAACAGTCAGATGTACAGAATGAAATTGCATACATTGTGGTCGCCTTTAAAGAAGGATGGATACATCGGGATCATTGGATATTTTGATACTGTAAAATAGAAAAATGCAAAGAAGTATGGTATTAGCTTTGAAGGCGGAGCTTCCATGAGTACTTTTCATCACAGATATATCCGTAAAGATACAAAAGAGATACCAATCATTGCGATGACAGCGAATGCATTTCAGGATGATATCAGGGACTGCATTTGATGCCGGAATGAACAGAAAGATAGAAAAACGGATAAGAAAAAAAGGTAAGAAAAAAAGAATAGGTTTGAGCGTTTTAGTACTTATCATGTTACTCTTTGTACCGGTTTCTGCTTATGCGTCGGAGATAAAAAGTGACGGGAAAACAACTCAGGTAACAGAGGAAGAGAATAAAACCGTGAGAGTCGGTTATTTCCCATATGCCAATTTTCAGGAAGGCGGCTATGGGGAACACAAGCAGGGAGCAGGCTATGAGTATCTCCAGAAGATTTCTTATATAACCGGCTGGAAGTATGAATATATCTATGGCTCATTTAAAGAGTGTCTGGATATGCTGGCAGATGGAGAAATAGATCTGCTTGGAAGTGTCAGTTATACACCGGAAAGAGCAGAATCTATCGATTTTTCGACCTATGCCGAGGGAACAGAAAGATATTGAATCTATACCCGGGAAGATCATACAGATCTTACGGATGGTGATTTAAAGCAGATGAATGGCTGTCGTATCGGTGCTGCGGATGGAAGCTATCAGAAAGAACTTCTGGAAAAATGGCTGGACAGCAATCAGATTCAGGCAGAGGTTGTTGTCTGTAAAGGCTATGATGAAATGATAGAAAAACTGGATGCAGAGGAACTGGATGCACTTGTGGTCCCGGCGCTGTCTGTCAACAGCGATTTTATTGCCATTGCCAATATCGGTGCAAGTGACTGTTATTTCGGTGTATCAAAATCCAGACCGGATCTGTTAAAGGAATTAAATTCTGCCCTGGAAGAAATCAACAATACAGAAACGGACTACAGCAGCAAGCTGTATGCCCGTTATGAAGGAAAAGCGGTCATAAATTATGCACTCAACAAGGAAGAAAAACAATAGCTGGATGCACATGAAAACACAATCCGTGTGGGATACCTAAAGGATAATCTTCCTTTTTGTGGTGAAGAAAATGGGAAACTGACAGGAATCCTTGGAACCGTTCTGGATACGGTTCAGGAAAAATATGAGATCACGATCAAGGCAGTTCCCTGTTCCACGGGAGAAGAGATGAATGAGGCATTGCAATCTGGCGAAATAGATATTGCAGGTCCTATCCTTCAGGATTTTTATACACAGGAACAGTTTCAGGTGATTTTGGCGGATGAACTCAGAATCAGAGAAGTGTTGCTCAACATCATCAGTAATGCAGTCAAATTTACAAAAGACGGAGGTACCATTTCATTTGTTGCAGAAAACTGTCCGGGTAATGATGAGCACCATGTGATCGTACGCTATCGTATATCGGATACCGGAAATGAATGGATATGAAACGACAAAAGCTATCAGAAATCTGTCGGACCGTCCGGATGGAAAGAAAATACCTATTATTGCAATGACTGCAAATGCATTTGTAGAGGATGTACAGGCTGCTTTGAATGCCGGAATGGATGACCATGTGGCGAAGCCGGTTGATATGAGTATTTTAATATCTGTCATTACGAAAAATATGGAACGATGACTCGTTTGTTGAAAAATGTTAATTCTTAGAGCAGTGCCTTATGAGCTTTATAAGGGTTTGACATTTACCACAATCTGGCTAGAGGTTAATCCTCGAAAGAAAATGTTAGAAGGGTTCTGCTTATGCAGGGCCTTTCTTAATCTAAGGAGGTAGTGGAGAACTGTAATGAGGAATGTTTTAGATTGCATAAATGCATTTATCCCGCTATTATCGACCGAATATGAGCTTGTGCTAGGGAGAAAAGGTGTTTCAGTTACATTAAAAATCTCATTTGATAAAAAAGATTGTTTTCATCTTATGGGACTACAGTATCTCGCGGACAGACTTGAATTGAGCCGGGACAGAGGCAAAGTATTTGATGAGATATCAGATGGAACAATTACAATTGAAAAAATAGAGTCATCAGATTTTTATAATAAGATAGAACAAAGAGTTCATTTTTGCCATTGCTTGAACAAATGATTGACAGGAATCCCCATTAAGATAAAAACTCATAGGAATAGGATGCAGCAATGCAGCAATGCAGAACTGTTAAACATGGGTGGATCTTGCTCTGTATTTGTACTCCGCTATATAACGAAACGCTCAGAGGCTGTTTTACAGTGGGGGAAAAGAAAAAATATTTTATAGTGAATTGCAAGTGCATTGCTTTTAATGTATAATAACAATAAAGAAAGGACATACTTCTAATAAGTAGCAAAGTAGGGAAGAATCATGACATTGATTAATGAAGTGTATGATTATATAGTAAACAAGTATAGTACAAATGAACCGATTTTCTTGACAGAGTTGGATATTCCAGGCATGAAGCCAGTATCTGTTCGACAGCAAATAAAGAAGTTGACGGATGATGGAAGATTAAAACGATTTGATACTGGAATATATTATATTCCCCAAAAAACAATATTTCGTTCTGGCTCCACATTGTCAGTCGATGATGTTATCCGAAAAAAATATTTGCAAGATGGTGTCAATCGCTGCGGTTATGTAGGAGGAATTCTTTTTGCAAACCAACTTGGGCTGACAACACAAGTTCCGGCTTTATATGAAGTATATACAAATAAAGCCACAACAGAGTATCGGGAAACTAAGCTGGCTAATTTACGAGTTATTCTTCGAAAACCTTATTGCGAAATTGACACGGAAAATGCAGCAACGCTTCAATTCCTGGATTTGATAAAAGAGGTTGTAGATATTTCTGAAGTGGATGGAGAAGAATTGACAAATAGATTGATTGGTTATATGAAAAAGAAGAATATCAAATTTGAAAGTATGAAGCCGTTTCTGCCGTATTATCCGGAGCGAATTTATAAAAATATGTACGAGGTGGGGTTGTTAAATGGAGTATCTGCATAAACATAAAGAAGACTTTATAAACGCAGTTAATTTGGCAAGTGAATATTTTCATATTCTTCCACTTATCGTGGAAAAAGATTACTACGTGACTATGATTTTACGAGAACTGACAGAACGACAAGGTTTTGTTGTGTTTAAAGGAGGCACATCTCTTTCTAAATGTTATAAAGTAATTAAACGGTTTTCAGAAGACATTGATATTACAATTGATTCCAGACTGTCACAAGGGCAGATGAAAAAATTAAAAGAAGTATAAATTACTTCCAGTTGTTCCGCAAAATGAGGAGTTCAAAAATCTTATTAAAGATGTACGTAGTATCCAGGCAATGACAAACATTTGTCCATCAGCCCAGCCGGAAGTAAATGTACCGGAGTTACTGAGTTTTTTAATAGAGAATGAGGTATATAGAGACGATTATGAAAAGGTTACTGCTCGCATCTTAGAAGAAGATGTGAACTATGAGACAGCGATTAAGGCAGTAAAGGAGATTGCGCTGTCAGGATTGTTTGAGTAAATATTCTCCCCAAAAAAGATTTTCAGAGATTTGATCCTTCTCTTTAATTTTATCAATGTAGGAGTCGTTTTACTGAGAAAATACTATATATTCTCTATTGTAAGGGAATCGAACGTTTGATAGAATAAATGTATTAAAGTGTCTTTTATCAGGAAGGAGCTGCCAGGAAAAGCTTCCAGAATGTACAATGTATGATTTGATATACCAGGAAAATCAATCAAACTTAAGTCATACAGCGCTGAATTATTTTGGAAAAAAGATTAGTTATAAACTTTTTTTTGAAAAAGTAAATGAATTTGCAAAAGCATTTCAAGCTTGCGGAATAAAAAAGAGGATGTTGTTACGATTATGTCACTTCATACTCCGGAGACAATTTACAGTATATATGCTTTAAACCAACTTGGAGCAATTGTAAATTTGATTTATTTGACATTGAATGCAGAAGAGATATTAAAGCAAACAGAAAAAGCAATCTGGATTAAAAATGGAGAGAAGTGGATTCATACAGGTGATTTGGGATATGTAGAAAAAGATGGATTCCTATATTTTGCAGGAAGAATAAAAAGAATATACATCACCAGAGGAGCAGATGGAATTGTTTATAAATTATTTCCAGACCGAATTGAGAATGTATTGAAAAAATGTAAAGGGATAAATCAGGCAGCAGTGAATGTAGTTGAAGATGAAAAAAGAGTTCATGTTGCCAGAGCATATATAGTAGTTGATGACAGCTATGAATGTTATAGTGATCAAATTGAAAAAGTGTTACAAGAAGAATTACCAGAGTATGCAGTTCCTGAAAGAATCAATATAATTAAGAATATGCCAGTAATTGAGGGTGGGAAAATTGATTATAGAAAGCTGAAAAATTATGAAAAGTAAGAGCAAGAAAAATTTTGTTTGACTTTTTGAAAAAGAGGCAATATAATTACAAGAAACGAGTAGCAAGTAAGCGTAAATCCAGTTTACCGGCTACTCGTTTTTGTTTTGCAAAAAGTAAATATCGCCATGAAAAAGTGTGTAGCGTGTCAGCGTAAGTCCAGCTTATATGACAGGGTACGCACTTTTTTTGTGCCAAAAAGAAAGGAGTTAAAACGAAATGGCGGAAAGCAACAATATGAAGGAGATGCCGGTGAATAAGTTGATGGTCCAGATGGGAATCCCGATGATCTTATCCATGGCATTGCAGGCAGTCTATAACATAGTAGACAGTGCGTTTGTGGGAAATATGAGAGTAGGCAGTGAAGCAGCACTAAATGCTTTGACACTGGTATTTCCGGTGCAGATGCTTATGGTGGCAGTGGGGATTGGAACCGGAGTAGGAACCAATGCACTTCTTGCAAGGACACTTGGACAGGGAAATAGTAAAAAAGCTGCAAAGGTAGCAGGAAACAGTCTGTTTCTGGGAGTGATTATTTATGTGGTCTGCTTATTGTTTGGTATCTTTGGGGTGAAAGCATATATTTCATCGCAGACAGTAGATGCAGAAGTATTGGAGATGGGAGTCAGCTATCTGAGGATATGCTGCGTAATCTCTTTTGGTATTATTTTCTTTTCTTTATTTGAAAAGTTATTACAGGCAACAGGACGTTCTCTTTATTCCACGATTGGACAGGTGGTTGGCGCAGTTGTAAATATCATTCTTGATCCGATCATGATCTATGGTATTGGCTCTTGCCCGGAAATGGGAGTGAAAGGAGCGGCTTATGCAACTGTAATTGGTCAGGTAGCATCCGCAGTATTACTGCTCATTTTTCATATCAAATTCAATAAGGAATTCGAGCATGGGGCGAAATACATGAAGCCGGATGTTGGAATTATCAAGGAGATCTATACAATCGGACTTCCGGCAATCATTGCACAGGCACTGATGTCCATTATGGTTTATGTCATGAATCTGATTCTGAAATTCAATCCGTCAGCACAGACAGCTTATGGATTATTTTATAAAGTTCAGCAGTTTGTACTGTTTCTTGCTTTCGGTCTGCGAGATGCGATCACTCCGATCATTGCATTTGCTTATGGAATGAGAAGCAAAAAGAGAATTCAGGATGGAATCAAATATGGTCTGATCTATACGGTTATATTAATGATTCTGGGAATTCTAATTACAGAGATTTTTCCAGGGGGATTTGCAACGCTGTTTAATGCAGGGGCGTCCAGAGAATATTTTATCGGAGCAATGAGGATAATCTCAGTAAGCTTCTTGTTTGCCGGAATCAATATTGCTTATCAGGGCATTTATCAGGCATTGAATGGTGGCGTGGAATCACTGGTTATTTCGCTTCTGAGACAGTTTATTATTATTCTGCCGCTGGCTGGAATTTTTTCCGTGTTTGCCAGAAATGGTCAGATGACAGTTTCGCTGATCTGGTGGGCATTTCCAATTACTGAAATTATTTCATGCTTTGTAGGATATGTGTTCTTGAAGAGAATCAGTAAAAATAAAGTTGATGTTTTGAATTAAGGAGGAATCAGAGATGGAAAAAAGAATCATTACAATCAGCAGAGAATTTGGAAGTGGCGGACGTTTTATCGGAGAAGAAACAGCGAAGAAACTTGGGATTACTTATTATGATAAAAATATCATTAATGAGATTGCAGAGAAGTCTGGTTTATCTCCGGAATATGTCCAGGAAAGTGCAGAATTATCTCCGAAGAAAGGATTATTTGCATATGCATTTGCCGGACGTGATATCACAGGAAAATCCATAGAAGACATGGTGTATGAGGCGCAGAGAAAGGTTATTTTAGAACTGGCTGATAGGGAATCTTGTGTAATTATCGGAAGAAATGCAGATTATATCCTGAAGGATCGGGATGATGTATTGAACGTATTTATCCATGGGGATATGCCGGAAAAAACACAGCGTATTATGGACTTATATAATGTAGGAGAGAAGGAAGCTGTCAAAATGATGGCAGATACGGATAAAAGGCGTATGACGAATTATAATTTTTACACCGATCAGAAATGGGGAAAGGCCAGTAATTATACGTTGTGTCTGAACAGCTCGAAGCTTGGATATAACAGATGTGAGAAGATTATTATGGAGTGTAGTTGTAATCCTTGATGAGGCAACTGCTTACACAGATCCGGAAAACGAGGCGATCCTGCAGAATTCTATCGTAAAACTGGGAGCAGGGAACACGATTTTTCTGTTCATCCATCTGCCGGACTAGAAGATCCATGGTAGTTTTGGCAATCGGAGAATTGTCAAATCCAACAATCTCATAAGTTGACGGAAATGTTCCGTGTTTTTGAAAAATTAAATTTAGAAACATATTGGCATAGGTATCATTCGCAAGAAAGATACCTTTTTTTTGATTGGGATATTTTGATTCTATCTGTTTCTTTAAAAGCCCGGATTCGGTCATAAGCAGGGATGGATTTATCCACATTGACATTTATATGAATTAAATGGAAGGATTTATAATGCTTTCATCCGGGGACGAGATTGGTCAGGTAAATGATTATGATTATAAGAAAAACCCGGATATTGCTGCGGATAGCAGGTATCTGCACCGCAGTTTGTTCCGGTGGGACAATGCAGACAAGAGAAAAGAAGCAGGTACTGTACAGTATGAAATTTGGCATGGCCTGAAGCAGATGGAAGAAATGAGGCGTCAGGAGGATTGTTTTGGTGAGACTGCCAGTATTTCTACCCGGGACACAGGAAATTATGCGGTTTTTGCAATCAGAAGAACAGTAGGAAATGAAGAATTAATCTGTCTGGCTAATTTTTCAGAATATGGGCAGAATGCATGGCTGAACTGTCTGGAAGGTGAATATGAGAATTTATTTACAGGAGAAAAACTGGAAATGAATTCGGTATGGATGAATCCTTATCAGTACAGATGGTGCGTGAAAAAATAGGAATCTTATGAAAAAAGCAATGTCATTTTTGGAGACAGGATGGAGAATATGACAGGGAAAGAAGATTATACTGCGGGGGTAAACTGGATCAGAGAAAGATATCAGATTCCGCTGATTCTTGTATCTATGGGCAAAGAAGAAAGTCGTGCATACTATAACGGAATGATGGTAGAAGTAAAACCGTTCCTTCAGAAAAATACAATTATTCGATTGAAGTTTTAGAATAGAACGTTCACAAATTCTTCACAAAAAATTAGCACTCACCTCTTGTTATTACAGCGTAGCTTTTGTCTTAGTTCATAGAGTGCCGTAAAGTGCCTATTTACAGGCTTCTCACGGGTTTTATGAATTTATCACATTTCATCAAAAATCGTCAATATACAAAAAATTGGTGTCAAATAACCTTAATTTGAGATTTTGATGAGCAACACATCAGTATAAAAAATTGAATATTTTATAGATTATGGAACGCCTAAAATGACGTTCCTTTTCTATTTCCAGCCGTTCTTATTGGACGGCTATTTTATTACCCAAAATGAAAGGAGCATTAGATTTATGAAAAAGACATTGAAACGATTGTGTACGGGCTTCTTAGCTCTTGCAACTGTCGTTACTGCTTTACCGACTATACCCGTCCATGCAGAAAGTAAGTAAAACTTGTCAATTCGAAGTTATACGGCAGAGGTTACGCAATCGGGGATATGGGACATACCGATTATGTGTTAGTTGCTGATGATATTGTAGCAGTTGAAGAAAAGTAAAGGAGTGAAGAATTTATGAGATTATCAAACGGGTTTGTTATTGACAAAGAGAAAACATTTGGAGAATTAAAATTTACAGCGGTGCGTGATGTGTTCTTACAGAATGAGGACGGGACACCGAGTACCCAGATTAAAAAGCGTATTTATGATTTGAAGTGCAGTCTGCATGGTGGAATTATCCCCGTGTCTGTACCACCAGAAGTACCGTTAAGAGAATTTCCGTACAATGCAGTTGTGGAACTTGTCAATCCAGTAGCTGATACGGTATCACGAAAGACCTATACGGGTGCAGATGTGGACTGGTATGTAAAGGCAGAGGATATTGTGTTGAAGAATAAAGGCAACCAGAACGCAGGCAATCCACAGAATAATAACACGCAGGGACAACCGAAAAAATAGTAATTGATATACCTTTCAAAAAAAAGTGTTGTTCAATTAAAATATACTGTTGATATTCATTATACTGTGTAGTACGATATACATATCAAGAAAACAGTGAGGTGAACAACATGAACTTAGACAAATGGAAATCTCAAATAGTGCGAGGTACATTGGAATATTGTATTTTGCTAATGCTGGATAAAAAAGTATATTATGGGTATGAGATTTTACAAGAATTGAGCAAATATCCTATAATTACTTCTACGGAAAGTACAGTATATCCATTGTTAAGAAGATTACAAAAGGAAAACTACTTGCAATCAACTTGGCAAGAGTCCACAGAGGGCTTGCCACCTCGTAAGTATTATTCATTAACACCAGACGGAAAAAATTATCTGGACGCTATGAATACTGAATGGGAAAATTTATTAAATGCTATGTCTGATTTGAAAGGAGAATAAAATTATGAATACTACGTTTGAAAAATACTTAGATACTATTGATAAATGTTTGAAACCACTTCCAACTTCTGAACGTGTTGATATTGTAAAGGAAATAAAAGGCTCTATTTTAGAAATGGAAAGCGAAAACCTCTCAACAGAACAAATTTTAACTAGATTAGGAAAGCCAAAAGACCTTGCAAAAGCCTATCTTGGAGATTTACTTGCAAAGGAAAACAATTTTAGCTGGAACAGAGTTTTAACAGTTTGTGCTTTTTATAGCTTAGTAGGTTTTTCTGGATTGTTTGTAATACCAGTTTTAGTTATTGTTGCACCTACTTTTATTCTGTGTGGTATTGCCTCTGCTGTATTAGGGATTATAAAATTAGTAGATTATTTATTACATTTGAATATTCCTTATGTAGATTATATTGGTTTTCAATTTGGAAATACAGCTTTAAGCCCTATCCCAGTATTTATCTTATCACTAATCACGGGGATAATCTTGTTCTTATTAGGACGAGGTGCATGGAAGTTATTGATTACCTATTGCAAAGGTATTAGTAAAACTAAAAACAATTTATCAATTTAATATGTATGTGTATTTAAGCAGTTAGTCTTAGGATTGACTGCTTTTTCACACCCAGAAAGGAGTGATTGATTTATGCGTAAGATTTGGAATAAAGGACACCGTATCAGAGCAAGCGACAAGCACCTTATTTACCATTTTTCCATAGGAACGCTTCTGTTTCTGTTCGTGGCGGTTCTTTTGCTAGTCAATATCAAACAGCTCATGCATACCGATTGGGAGCATTTCAGCTTGTTAGAGAATGGTTTGACACTTTCCCCTTAGACGCATATAACAAAACCGAAGTAGAGAGAGCAAAAAAAGAGCATAGGAAAGCAGAGCTGTTACCAAAGTTTTCAGCTCATGGTCGAGTTATAATAGGGACAAGTTAGAAAACTCCAGTAAATACAAGGGGTTGCACTAATTTAGTCCTTATTTTTAACTCCCTGAAAAGGGAAAAATAAGGCAGCGCTGTCATTCCAGAATATGAATTATTACAGACCTAGACTGGAAATGGGTTTGAGTAACACAAGAGTAAAAACAACAGAATTATTGTAATTATAGGACTGAATTAGCTCGCACGGAATATAGATTCCGGTTGTCTAATTCAGTCCTCTTTTTTTGATTGACGACGATGAAAGGTGATGAAAAATGGCTAGAATTATTTCTATTGTAAACCAAAAAGGGGGAACGGGAAAATCCGCATGTACAGCTAATTTAGCAGTAGGATTAGCACAAAAGAATATGAAAGTGTTAATCGTAGATGCAGATCCACAGTCTGATGTATCCGCAGGATTTGGATATCGTGATTGTGATGACAGTAATGAAACACTTACAGCTCTTATGGATGCAGTAATGAAAGATGAAGATATTCCTTCCGACTGTTATATCAGACATCAGGCAGAGGGGATAGACATTATCTGTTCTAACATTGGACTGGCAGGTACGGAAGTACAGTTGGTAAATGCAATGAGCAGGGAATATGTATTGAAACAGATTTTATATGGTATCAAGGATCAATATGATGCAGTCATCATTGATTGTATGCCATCATTGGGAATGATTACGATCAATGCGCTGGCTGCATCAGATGAAGTCCTCATTCCAGTTGAAGCATCCTACCTGCCAATCAAAGGATTGCAGCAGTTGTTAAAAACGATCGGTAAGGTTCGTAAGCAGATCAATCCGAAGTTACAAGTCGGTGGGATTCTGTTCACGATGGTAGATGTTCATACGAATGATGCCAGAAATAATATGGAACTTCTCAGAAATGTATATGGAAATCAGATTCATATTTTTGATAATTATATTCCATTTTCTGTAAGAATGAAGGAAGCAGTCAGAGAAGGACAGAGTATTTTCTCTTATGATCCGAAAGGCAAAGCTACAGAAGCTTATCGGAGAGTGACGGAGGAGGTGCTGAAAGATGCCATCTAAAAAAAGAGCAACTCCCATTTCCTTACAGCCACTTGATGCGTTGTTTGGAACAAACGAAGAGACGACCAATGGAATTAGCGAGATAGCAATAGGAAGCCTTCATCCATTTCCGAATCACCCATTTCAAGTAAGAGATGATAAGAAAATGGAAGAATTAGCAGATAGCATTACACAATATGGCGTGTTGGTTCCTGGTATTGTGCGATTGAGAGAGTCCGGTGGTTATGAGCTTGTAGCTGGTCATCGGCGAAAACGAGCATGTGAACTTGCGGGATTAGAGAAAATGCCGGTTATCATCAAAGATCTTACGGATGATGAAGCGACGGTGATCATGGTAGATTCCAACATTCAGCGAGAAGAGCTGCTAATCAGCGAAAAGGCATTCGCTTATAAAATGAAATACGAGGCGTTAAAGCGTCAGGGGAAACGATCTGATTTAACTTCTTGCCAAGTTGGCAAGAAGTTGGCGGCGGAAGAAGTCAGTCAGAATACAGGAGATAGTTCCAGGCAGATTCTTCGATATATTCATCTGACAGAGTTGATAGCAGAGTTTTTAGAACTGGCAGACGAGAAGAAGCTTCCCTTTAATACAGCTGTTGAAGTTTCATATTTGAAAAGTGAAGAACAACAGATATTGCTTCAGTATATGAGTAATCACAATATGGTACCGTCCATGAAGCAGGCAAAGGAATTGAAGCAGATTTCAAAAGAGCAGATGTTGACGTATTCAGAGATTGACCAGATTTGCATGAATGAAAGTACTGAAAAAGTTCAGGTGCAGATTCCGGCGAAGAAATTGAAACAATATTTTCCAGAGACATATACAAAGGATCAGATGGAAGAAATTATATTTATGCTTCTGGCATCGTGGGCAGAAAGAGAGGGGAAAGAATGAGCAATGAAGATACGGCAAGTAGAATACAAGTCTATCTGAAGAAGATAGAAAAGATACGTGTTAAACGGATGAAAAGAGAGAAGTTTAAACATTTGTTGAAAACATTAGGATTATCAACAGGAAGGAAGTGAAAGTATGGCTTTAAAGATTGTACGAAGATATGATGCGAACGGAAGGGAGCTTACTGAGAAAGATCTGGAAACCTTTCGATTGGATTCTCCTGTGGTTAGAGAAATATTGGCAAATCTTAATCGGGAGGTGGCGGAAGGAATCAGAGAGAGGGAGAAAAAAGGTGACGATTGAAGACGTAATTAAAAAATCAATATTGCCACTGGCATTTATGCTATTCTGGTTCTGGATGGTATCCACCATCATGAAAGTCAGTGGACAGACAGACTTGTTCTGGTGGATATTTCTTTCCGGACTTCCATTTGGAATACATAAAATGCGGCTGATCCTGATTCCAAAAGGAATGGATATAACAGCAACACTTGGGATGGCTGCATTAAGTGTCATCATTGGAGCTTTGATTGGAAGTATCATGATTCCAGTGTATGTAATCCGTGCGGTATACGTTTTCTTACGATATATCATCGGAAAATAATTAAATATTTGATAAGAGGCAGGCTTGCGAAAATAAAATCGTAAGCTTGCCTCTTTTTTTGTACCAAAAATCAGGCAATTCAGGGGAAATCCCTTTTGCAAATATATATTTTTGGAGGATTTTTAAGATGAGAGAGCGAATTGAAAGTAAGCATGTAACAAAGGAAATCAAAAGTCAGATGCCAGTGATCCCGGTGGAAATTGTTAAAGAAAGAGGCTGTACGTTCTGCCCGTATTATCTGGGCAATTATGAGAAACAGCCACGCTGTATGATGAAAACCTGTGCCTGGGATGATGAAAATGAACGTTTCCATCCAATTCTTCGTAAACTGATCCCATTTTACAAAGAGAAGATGGAAAAAGCAGAAGAAAAATTCCTAGCAATGAAAAAGATTTACACAACGCTGTTAGGAATGTTTGCCGATGAAATGAAGCAGGAAGAGTTGGAAAAAGATGAATGTTACGGATGTGCCTATGGAAAATGTGGACCATGTATCGGTATCTGTTACAAATCAATGAAAGCATAGGAGGGTTAAGCCAATGAATACAACAGTTATTTCCGGGCGATTGGTAAGAAATCCCGGATACAACGAAGTGGAGAATGAAAAAGGACTTCATAAGATTGCCAAGTTTGTTCTTGCAGTCAGAAGAAATTATTCCGATGAAGTCAGTTTCATTCCGGTAAAGGCTTTTGCAAAGAAAGCAGAATTTGCCAGAGATTATCTGATGCAGGGAACGAAGGTCATGGTGGAAGGCGAGATTGTCACGGGTAATTATGAAGATAAAGATACCGGGAAAAAGATCTATACCACCGAAGTGTATGCAAACCGGATTGAATTTGCAGGTGCAAAAATGGTTGACAGACCACCGTTTCCAGAAGATGCGGAAGGGTTTTTAGAGATACCGGAGGGCATGGAAGAGGAAATGCCGTTTAGATAGAGGAGGATAAAAGATGGTTTCAGTAGATCAGGCGTATATGGTAGGGCATATGGAAAATGCCGATGGAAGTATCAATAACAAAAATGTAGTGCTGTCAGCAGCATGTGAAGCAGCGGAACTGTTCCAGTGCATGATGTCAGTAAATCAGAAATTGGAGGACTGGCAGAGATTTAACCACACTTTGGAGATGCATCTGAGAAGTGTGGAATGTGAGAAAATCCATGATATCTGTCAGGCAGTATATGGAATGAAACATCCGTCCAATGAACTGGAAGGACTGTATTTGGCAAGAGAGGATGAACAGATATGCCTGCTGTATTATCAGGTATTTGTGGGTATGTTGGAAATCAATATCAATTCAGCTGAAGTGCTGTACAAACAGAAGGAGGAAACAATCAATGAGTAAGATGGAGTATATGCCGGTAGATTGTCTGCAGGTGCCAAAGATGCTGTTTCAGATGGATAGATACAAGAATCTGTCAAATACAGCAAAGATTTTATACAGCTTATTTCTGGATCGCTTAAAATTTGCGGTGCAGAATGGCTGGGTAGATGGTGAAGGGGATTTGTTTGTAATCTATCCGAAAAATGAAATGAAAAAAGAGCTGAATACGACCAGATATGGCGTAGATCAGGCAGTGCAGGAACTGGTTCAGGTTGGTAATCTGGTGCGTATCATTCCAGACAATGGAAAGGCGAACCACTTTTATATCAATGATATTTATGAAAATGAGATGGAGGAAGAATCAATGATGACACAAGATACTATTATGGCAAATATGCCGCTGGCTGAAAGAGAAATTATTATGGATAAGATGGTGAAAGCATCCAGAGATATTTTGGAAACTATTGCGGATATGGGATATCTGGATGAATATGAGACACCACTGACTCCTATGGAAGAGCGTGGCTATTACGATGAAGAAGGTAATCTTGATATTGATGCCGTAGAAGCCGATGGCTATGAGTTTGGTATGGATCTGGCATTTGGCGTGTTATCTGTTTTTGATGGAAAGCCTGAACGTGTACTGGAAATTCAGAAATATGTAAATGAACAGTATGAGTGCTGTTCTAATAAGAAGTTTATGAAAGTTCTGGAAACGATCGCACGAATGAATGGAAACGAGGAGGTTTATATCGAAGATATGTATGCCTGCAATAAAGAGGCAAGGAATTATTATCTGAGTGAGTTAATGATGTGCTTCAACTTTGTGTTTAATGAGATGTGTCATGGAACAGGCAGTGCAGCAGAGAGTGATTTTAATAATGAGGAAGAATAGGAAATAAGCTATGGCAGATTTTGAATACTTCAGAGCAGAAGAATCTGACCAGTTTTCTTTTTTTCGGATACCAAAAGCTCTGTTCACAGAAAAAGAGTTTGCAAGCCTGTCCACAGACGCAAAACTCCTGTACGGAATTCTGCTTGATCGAATCAGCCTATCCAAGAAAAATGGCTGGATTGATAGTGATGGTTATGTCTATATCATTTACACGATCGCAGAATTGCAGGAACTATTGCGAATGTCGCATACGACAGTGACAAAGCTTCTTTATGAGCTTGACAGTGTGCATGGGATTGGATTGATTGAACGGTATCGGCAGGGGAATAATCGTCCTTCTGTCATATACGTGAAAAATTTTGTGAAACGGATTAGAGGAAAGCCAGTAAGATACTTTGCTTCTGGAACGCCAGAAACTGGAAATCCGGACTGCAAGGAATTGGAAATCCGGATTGCAAGAAACTGGAAGTCCGGAACGCAAAAAAATAGAAGTCCGGACTGCAAGAATCTGGATGGAAGTAATACTAAGTTAAATAAGACTGAAAAGAATCATACTGATAAGAGTGAGAGCAATACTCCCGCTTTGGAAGAAAAATTCAGTCTGTGTGGGAGATTTAAAAATGTTGTCCTGTCAGAAGCCGAACTGCAGGAGCTGATGACGTTATTTCCATGGGATTACCAGAAACGGATTGATCATCTTTCTGTTTATATGAAATCCAGTGGAAAAGAGTATCAAAACCATTTTGCAACAATCTGTCTTTGGGCAGAAAGGGATGGAGCCAGGACAGGAATGGATAAATATGAATTTCAGGAAGGAGAAAGCCTGTGATGGAAAATAAAGTAACAGCAGATTATCTGGACGAAGAGGGATGTCTTCATTGTGGCACCTGTGGAAAAAGAAAACAGATGAAAGTCAGTCTGATGGGATTTGAGCATGTAGTGTCCTGTTTGTGCGAATGCGAGGTAAAAGTCAGGCAGGAACTTGATGAGAAGATGCAGCGGGAAGAAGCACAGCGGCAGCTTTATCAGAGAAAATCCGTCGGACTTCGGGAAAGAAGATTCTGGGAATGGAAATTTGAAAATGACAATGGAAGCAACCAGAAGATACTAATTGCTAGGCAGTATGTAGAAAGTTGGACAGATATGAAGAGAAAAAATGTAGGATTGCTTTTGATGGGACCAGTTGGAACCGGGAAAAGTTTCTTTGCAGGCTGTATTGCAAATGCACTTTTGGAACAGGGAGAACGTGTCATGATGACGAATTTTTCCAGGATCTTAAATGAAATGACCAGCTATCAGGCAGATAAGAACCAGATTATACAAAATCTTGTGGATTATCCGCTGTTGATTATTGATGATCTAGGAATAGAACGAAATTCCGAGTTTGCTTTGGAGCAGGTCTATAATGTGATAGACAGCCGCTATTGTAAAATGCTTCCGCTGATCGTAACAACGAATCTGGGACTGAATGAAATGAAATCTGCAGATTTAGATACTGCCCATCAGCGTATTTACAGCAGAATACTTGAAATGTGTGTTCCCATCTATTGTGGTGGAGAAGATAAGAGAAAAGAAGAAGGGACAGAAAAACTCGTACAGGTGCAGAACCTGATTACCGGTTAATCTGTTTTTTTATTAAAGGGGGTGATTGCCATGATTACAGATATGGACAGCAGTTGAATCGCTGAAAGGAGGGAAAAGTCATGCAGGAAGAGGTAACTCAGAAAACGGTCACGTTCTGTGTTCGGGCTACTAAGATTACGGCAGACCTGTTGAAAAAGGTTCTTGTTGCGTATCTGCGTCATCAGAAGCAGAAATCAGTAGAGAAGAAAGCACAGAAAAATCAGCCGAAACAGGGAAAGGTCACGGTAAAAGAGCTGGCAAAACAGAATGCTGGGATGGTCAATATCGAGATCACGGACAAAAATATCAAGTCCTTTGAACGGTATGCCAGAAAATACGGGATCAATTATGCTCTGAAAAAAGACAAGAGCAAAGATCCTCCGGTTTATCTGGTATTTTTCAAGGGACGTGATCAGGATGCCCTAAATGCTGCTTTCCGTGAGTTTTCCCAGAAACAGATTCAAAAAGCGAATAAGCCTTCCATTCATAAGCGTCTTGCAGCTTACCGGGCAATGATGCCAAAGAAGACGAAGGACAAAGTAAAGAACCGGCATCAGGAGCAGAGTCGATGAAAAAGAAAAGCGGCAAAACTCTGATGCAGAAGTGGAAGAATAAAATCGGGGGTAAGCTGTCCGCCCTGGATAAAAAGAAACTGGTTCTTACAAATATCCCTTATGCTCTGGCTGCTTTCTATGCAGACCGGGCATTTTTTCTTTACCGGAACAGTCCGGGAGAAGATATGGGGAACAAACTTTTATATGCAATGGAACACGCAGACCGGATTTTTGCTGGTTTTGTGTTAAGCAATAACTGGAAAGATCTGCTAGCAGGTATTGTTGTTGCAGTCGTTCTGAAAGTGTTGGTCTGGCAGAAACAGGCAGACGCAAAGAAATTACGGAAAGGCATCGAGTATGGTTCAGCCAGATGGGGAACCGCGGAGGATATCAAGCCTTATATGTCGGAAGATCCATGGATGAACATTCCATTGACAGCAACAGAAGCACTGACCATGGAGAGCAGACCGAAGCAGCCGAAGTATGCAAGAAATAAAAATATAGTGGTCATCGGCGGCAGTGGTTCCGGTAAGACTCGTTTTTTCGTAAAACCATCGGTCATGCAGATGAAGCGACATGAGAAAGCTCGACACCCAGACAGATGCAAAGGTGTGGAAGAGATTTTGAAAAATAAAAAGACCTGCCCTGAAGAAAGTATCTATCAGCTGGGGACGATAGATGAACATGCTTCTGTAGAGACACTGATCAGGGTTTTTGATGAATTTAAAAAAGAATTTGATGAGCGGTTTGGCTCTAATGTTCATATCATTGACTGGTCACTGCATATGGACGAATCAACTCCTCATATCCATGAGCGTCATGTATTTGATGCTACAAACCGATATGGAGAGATTGAGCCAAAACAGGAAGCAGCACTGGAAGAACTTGGCTTTGAACTTCCAAATCCAGAAAAGAAGAGGTCAAAGACAAATAACCGTAAGGTCGTTTTTGATTCTGCCTGCCGGGCGATGTTTCTGGATATCTGTAAACGGCATGGATTGGAACTTGATGAAGAACCAGCTTATGGTGGACGACAGTGTCTGGAGAAACAGGATTATATCCGTATGAAGCAGAAAAAAGAGATTGCAGACCGACAGGAAACAATCCTTATGCAGATAGATAAGGTAAATGAAAATCGTCTGGAACTTGCAAAACAATCAAGTCGTGTAAATGCAAACGAAGAAATTATCCAGTCACAGGAAGAAAAAATAAAACAGCAGGACAAAGAATTTGCAAATAATTCTGATCGGATATTTAAACAAGGTGATCTGATTGAAGAACAGAAACAGGAGTTGCAACAGCTTACAGTTCGTATTGAAGATGTAGAAACTTTGCTTGATGAAGTCTCCAGTGAAGCATATGACAAGGCAGTGGAGAAAGTAGCAAAAGAAGCAATGCTGGCTACCAGAAGAGATGATATCCGTCTGGTGGAAGATTCAAAAAAGTGGATTCAAGATCCGAAGCATAAAGCTTCCCGAAGAGAAAAGGAATACGCAATAAAAAGATTGGATGGTTTGATACAGAAAATTGAAACTGCGATGGAGAAGATAGTCATAAGGATTACCAGCCAGTTGAAACAGCCGGAAAAGAAAAAAGCGGTTGTGGAGGAAATCAAAAAAGAAGTGAAGCCATCTATCAGAGAAAAACTTGCACTGAATGTAGCAAAGATTCAAAGAGAAGAGGCGGAGAGAAAACAACTGAAAAGAGGAAAATCACATTCCAGTGATTTAGAGATGTAGGGCATTTTGTTGATTCCGTAAGGATAGGATAGAGTGCTTTTTTGTTTTTATTGAAAACTTGCTTCCCAGATTTTGGAAGCAGATTTGAGAAAGTGAGGAAATGAATTGGGATTATTTGATGAAGTGAAACAGAATGTAACCGTCCGGCAGGCTGCGGAGATGTATGGATTGAAGCCAAACAGGAGTGGGCTGATTCGCTGTATTTTTCATAATGATAAATCGCCCAGTATGAAAGTAGACCGAAGATATTACTGCTTCGGCTGTGGCTGCACAGGAGATGCGATTGATTTTACAGCACAGTTATTTGGACTGGGATTAAGAGATGCGGCAATGAAACTGGCAGATGATTTTGGAATTAACTACTCTGCCAGAGGAAGAGATTCCTTGCCAAGCAGAAGAAACATTTTGGTGAGAAAGCCAGAACCGACACCAGAAGAACAATGGGAAAAAGAATATATGAGATGCCTGAAAGCTTATCTGGATTATCGGATTATGTTGCTGGAATGGAAAGAAAAGTACAGACCCAAAACAAGAACAGAAGAATGGAACGATAGATTTACAACTGCCCTGAGAGAACTTGTGATTGTTAATTATTATCTGGATACCTTGCTGTTTGGAGAGCCTGCGGACAAAGAAACAATAGTGAGAGAAAAGCGAGAGGAGATAGAGAATATTGAGCGAAAATGTAAAAGATATTTCAATGAAAGAGGAAAAAGATTTGATAAAGAAAATGATTCTTATGGTGAATCCGGGGGACTGTCGGGAAATCAGAGAAACCCTGAATATGACGGAAAAAGGGACAGTCAAAAATTCAATGGAGAATTATGTGACCGTATTAAGAAAAGATCCGCTGTTAGTAGGTAGTCTTCGATATAACCGATTGACAGAGAAAATTGACGTAACAAAAGTTCTCTGGTGGAATAAAGAACCATGTGTATTAACGAACAAAGGAAGAAAAGCACTTCGGTATTTCTTTGAAAAATATTATGGTCTGTTCAATGAAAGTGTTATGGACGATGCATTGGATCTGGAAGCATACAGTAAAGAATACCACCCCATTTGTGAATATTTAGAAACTCTTGAATGGGACGGGAAAGAAAGAATCCGTAATGTATTGAAAGTGTATATGGGTGCGGACGATTCGGATATGGTTTATGAAATGCTGAAACATTTTATGATGGGAGCCTTAAACCGTATCTACTGTCCAGGGTGTAAATTTGATGAAATGTTATGTCTGGTAGGACAGCAGGGGGCGGGAAAATCCACTTTTTTCCGCTTTCTGGCACTGGACGATCAGTGGTTTTCAGACAGCTTGAAAAACCTGAATATGGAAAAACCTTATGAATTACTTCGGGGACACTGGATTTTGGAGATGTCGGAGATGACAGCTGCAATCAGTGCAAAGAGTATCGAAGAAACAAAATCTTTCTTATCAAGAATGAAGGAAACCCACAGAAATCCTTATGAAAAATATGAGGAAGACAGACCAAGGCAATGTGTGTTTGCTGGATCATCAAATAACCGGCAGTTCATTCCGTTTGATCGTACTGGGGCAAGAAGATTTCTGCCGATTGAAATTGATAGCAGCAAAGCAGAGAAGCACATTCTTGATGATGAGCCAGAAGCCAGAGAGTATTTTGACCAGCTGTGGGCAGAAGCAATGGTATTGCTTAATGCAGCTGAAAATAAATCGGAATTACTGCGGTTTGACAGTGAGATGGAATTTAATATCAATGAATATCGGAAACAGTTCATGCAGGAAGATACAATGGCAGGAATGATTCAAGGGTGGCTTGACAGCTATGACGAAAATTATGTCTGCTCTATTCAGCTTTGGAAAAATGCCTTTAACCATTATGACGGAGAGCCGAAGAAATTTGAGACAAATGAAATCTGTCAGATCATGGATACTCAGATTATCGGGTGGAAGAGAGGCGGATATCATCGCTTTACAAAGGAAGGATATGGGAAGCAGAGATGCTGGATTCGGGGAGATACAGATGGTGGCAACAACGAAGGAGGAGAGGGATTTATTGACCTTTCCGAAGCCGAACAGATGGCACTTCCTTTTAACTAGCCCGACAGAGAAAGAGGACAGTTTTTGAAGCCGGAAGGCTGATTTTTACCCGGTTGGTTATCGGTTGTTGCCACTATTGTATCCGCCGAAAACTACTGATTTTAAAGGCTTTACAGCTATTTTTACTAGGTGGCAACAAGATATTTCAAAAAAGAAAATAGTAGTGTTATAAATTGGAAAAATGAGTGGTGAAAAACACTTGAAAGAAAGTTTCAACCATGTTGTTGCCAGTTGCAAATTACAGCTTTAAATGAATACGTCCGGCAGAGACAAAACAATCATTCTCTCTGTCGGGCAATTCAGCGAAAGGAGAAAAATTTTATGGAAGACAGAAATATAGTTCAGACTACAGAAGAAAAAAATCCAGACTATGAAAAGAAAATCGGGAACACCTGCTATCAGGTTAATTACTATTTTAATCAAAACTCTAGCATGACCATGCAGGAAAAAGTAATGAAAATTATGAAGGCAGAGTTAGATATGGAAGTCCGCAACCCAGCGTAAATACTGGGTTCGCAGTCATTTTGAAAAAAATAAGCATTTATTCAAATTCCTACTTGACGAAATGGTGCCCAAAGGCACTTTGATTGAAGAGTGCGGGAAGATGTTAGCAAAGGGACCACCTAAGAAAGATAAGAATGGAAATATCATGAAAGATAAATCTGGAAAAGTGGTACATGAGCCATATGTGATTAAGGTTCTGAATACCATCAATTTTTCCAAGTCCCTTCATTACAATCCATTTGCTTATATACGGTCTGAAAAGGATATTCTGAAGCTGGTAACGACAATCATTGTTAATACCAAAGGTGAAGGGGAAAAAGCTTCCGAAGATTTTTGGGTGAAAGCAGAGAAATTGCTCTACACAGCACTGATTGCTTTTATCTGGTATGAAGGTGATGAAGAGGAAAAGAATCTGAATACCCTTCTGGATCTTTTGAATGAAAGCGAAACCCGTGAAGAGGATGAAACTTACCAGAATCCAGTGGATATGATGTTCCAGGAACTGGAAGAAAGAGATCCGCAGCACTTTGCGGTCAGACAGTATAAAAAATACAAAATGGCCGCCGGCAAAACTGCAAAATCGATTTTGATTTCCTGTGGAGCCAGACTTGCCCCATTTGACATCGCAGAGCTTCGTGAGATCATGTCTTATGATGAAATGGAACTGGATAAGATCGGTGACAGGAAAACGGCCTTGTTTCTGATTATGTCCGATACAGATACAACATTCAACTTTGTGATTGCGATGCTGCAGTCACAGCTTTTCAATCTGCTTTGTGATAAGGCAGACGATGTATATGGAGGAAGACTTCCGGTACATGTGCGTGTCATCGCTGATGAGTTTGCCAACATCGGGCAAATTCCTCAGTTTGACAAGCTGATTGCAACTATCCGAAGCAGGGAAATCTCTGCTTCTATTATTTTGCAGTCACAGAGTCAGCTAAAGGCAATGTATAAGGATAGTGCAGATACCATTCTGGGTAACTGTGATACTACACTATTTCTTGGTGGAAAAGAGAAAACTACCTTAAAGGAAATGAGTGAACTTCTGGGTAAGGAAACCATTGATCTGTATAACACTTCGGAAACGAGGAGCAATCAGAAGTCCTTTGGATTGAATTACCAGAAAACAGGCAAACAGCTGATGACAGAAGATGAGATTGCAGTCATGGATGGAGGAAAATGTATCCTGCAGATTCGTGGTGCCAGACCATTTTTCTCAGACAAATATGATATCACGAAACACAAGAATTATCGATTTCTTGCAGATGAAAATGAGAAAAACCGATACAAAGTAGAAAAAGAGTTAAATCCGCAGTACACACCGAAACCCGAAGAAGAGGTGGAGGTAATTCAGGTGGAGCTGTCGGAGTAACCATGGGAATGAACGAAAAATAATGAGGAAAGGAATAACTGACATTAGGTGCGCCGGCTTTTTAGTCGGTGTTTTTTCATTCCCGTAAACACCTGAAAAAAGTCAGTTTTGGTGAATGTATATGGCATTTTTTAGCAGTGCAATTACAACTTTAAAAACTCTTGTAGTCGCAATCGGCGCAGGTCTTGGCGTGTGGGGTGTCGTAAACCTTCTGGAAGGATATGGAAATGACAATCCCGGTGCTAATGCTCATGTGCGGTAAAGTAACACAAGAATTTGATAGACAGTAGCCCTCTATTCCTTAAACATCTCAAAATTTTTCTTAGACAAAATGCAAGAAATATGTTATACTGTTGAACAGATTTTTCGGAAAGGCGGTGAGCCAGTGGCGAACAAAAACAAATATCAATTTGATAGTAAAATTCATATATATCGAGCCACAAAAAGAATGACACAGCAAGAGCTTGCCGACTTAGTTGGCGTTTCAAGACAGACAATTATGCAGCTTGAACGAAATCGCTATAATCCTTCTATGTTGCTTGCATATAGTATCGCAAAAGTGTTCAATGTGTCGATTGAAGATTTATTTGATTTTAAGGAGGAACAGTGATGATTGAGTGGATAACGCTTTTATTAGATAGCAGAGTTTTTATGCGAGCAAATGGAATACTGGGCTTTTTGCTTTTGGGCTTATTTATATTCTTCTATTTTTCAAAAGAGGGGCGAGATGAAAGAGGGCGTGGACTTATCGCTACAGCTTCACTAATTGCTTTTGTTGCCTTGTTCTTCCTTTTGAATACTGTGGGGCAGAGTTTAATTTGGCTTATGGATAACCCTGTTAGGTTAATGAATGGACTACAGTCGGCATATACATTATTTCTATTTATCGCTGATATTGCATTGTTGATTTTAAGGAAAATCAGATAGTTTGATTATAAACCAACCACGCTCATTTGAAATAGTATGAGTGTGGTTAATTTTTCTTTTCTGATGTATGAAATACTTGACATTAAGAAAAAAATATGATATATTTCGAGTGTGGCATGAAAGGTCAGTCACATTTTTATTCAAGGAAAGGAGCGCATAAAATGGTTAAAGAGCGATTTGTAGAAACCTACTCACAAGGAGTAACTAATGTTCGGAAAATCATCGTTGATACAGAAACCGGTGTGAATTACCTATTGATTTCTTCCAACATGACAACTGGCTGCGGCATAGCCGTTCTTGTTGATAAAGACGGAAAGCCCATTGTTACGCCTGTTGATACGGAAAATCAGTAATTTCAATAGAGTTGACAATCAAGGGGCGACAGCAAAAAAGTGCTGCCGCCCTTTCCCATAATCGAAGAAAGGGGGATTTTCCATGACTGAATACGAAGCCTATCAAGAACATATCCGCTATACCCATGATACCTATTGCCGGATTGTTATTCGCCATGCGTCCTTTGACGCTGCCCGTATGCTGGCGGCGAGGTGGAAACGGGAAATCTCCCTTGAATATCTGACCGAAGAAAAGTTTGTCCAACTAAGCACCACAGACGAGTATTTTCAAGTGCCGGACTATGGCGAAACTTATCCGTTCTCTGTCCGGGGGCAGACGATACTTTTAGATAGCTGTTCCCTTGCGGCTGCTCTTGCTGGGCTGCCGGAACAGACGCAGGAGGAAATCTTTTTGTATTACTTCCAGCACTTGACGCAGAAAGAAATCGGAGAACAAAGCGGCTGGACACGCAGCACAATCGGGCGGCATATTCAGCTTGCCTTGAAGCGGCTGAAAAAGGAAATGGAGGTGTTGTCCCATGAGTAACCGACTTCTCCCCTATGACACGATAATAAAGGCACATGAGGGCGACCCCATAGCGATACAAGCTGTCCTTGACCGCTACGCCGGATATATCCGCTACTTCTCTAAGATGAACGGCTATTATAACTCTGATATGGAGGACTACATCAGAACAAAGCTGATTGAAAGCCTGTTCAAGTTCCGGCTTGACCGATAACATAAAAACTGAATATCCCGCCGCCCCGCAGCGGCACACAAAGCAGTAAATCCGAAAAAGATTTGCTGCTTTTTTTGCGCCCATTTTGGGCAAATTTCCAAATGTTCCGTATTAGACAGTGAAGCCAAAAAAGATTGCCGTTTTTTTCAGACAGCGGGCAAAACACAGCTTCCAAAACGCCTTATTGTCGGGAAAGACCACGCCGCAGGAAAAGTTCTTGCCGGAAAGTCCGTCATTTTTGCTTTTTGCGGTGTTGTAGGGAGTAAGGGGAGAACGCTGCCCGCAGCCTTTTATAAAAAAGCTGGTTATAGATTTCCCGAAAAAGTGGCAGTAGCAAGTGAGGGAAATCCGGCAGCTTTTTATGAAAAAGTTGGTTGCGATTTCCCAAAAAAGTGGCAGTAGCAAGTGAACGGCAGTCCGGCAGTTTCTTAGAGCAAGATTCTACCGTAGTACCAAAATTCGCTTTTCGCTCATTTTGCCCCTGCGGGAATCTTGTTGGGGAGCGCCTTCCCCAAACCCTGCTATCCCCTGCGTGGCAAACAAAAAACAGTATAAGGCAACGGCAACTTTTTGCTGATTTTTGTACTGACTTATGAGGGGATTTTTTCAAAAATAGTTCCGCTTTACCCCCTGTTTTTCTCCTATTAGTGAGAGGACACCACGCACAGAAAGGAGGTCAACCACCTATGAAACGATACAACACGCCGCACCGCAGCCGGGTAGTCAAAACACGCATGACCGAGGAAGAATACGCCGAGTTTGCGGAAAGGCTTTCTGCTTACAACATGAGCCAAGCCGAGTTTATCCGGCAAGCCATAACCGGGGCAGCCATACGCCCCATCATAACCGTTTCCCCCGTCAATGACGAGCTGCTTGCCGCTGTCGGGAAGCTGACCGCCGAATACGGCAGGATCGGCGGCAACTTAAACCAGATAGCCCGGACGCTGAACGAGTGGCACAGTCCCTATCCGCAGCTTGCCGGGGAAATACGGGCGGCGGTTTCCGACCTTGCTGCCCTAAAGTTTGAAGTCTTGCAGAAAGTGGGTGACGCTGTTGGCAACATTCAAACATATCAGCTCTAAAAATGCCGACTATGGCGCAGCGGAAGCGTACCTCACATTTGAGCATGACGAGTTTACCATGAAACCCACCCTTGATGAAAACGGGCGGCTGATACCGAGGGAGGATTACCGCATTTCTTCCCTTAACTGCGGGGGCGAGGATTTCGCCGTTGCCTGTATGCGAGCCAATCTCCGCTATGAGAAAAACCAAAAACGGGAAGATGTGAAAAGCCACCACTATATCATCAGCTTTGACCCACGGGACGGGACAGACAACAGCTTGACCGTAGACCGGGCGCAGGAGTTGGGCGAGCAGTTCTGCAAGGCACATTTCCCCGGACACCAAGCCCTTGTATGCACCCACCCGGACGGGCATAACCACAGCGGCAATATCCATGTGCATATCGTCATCAACTCCCTGCGGATTTATGAAGTACCGCTTCTGCCCTACATGGACAGACCAGCCGACACACGGGCGGGCTGCAAGCACCGCTGCACCAACGCCGCTATGGAATATTTCAAGAGTGAAGTCATGGAGATGTGCCACCGGGAGAGGCTTTACCAAATCGACCTCTTGAACGGCAGCAAGGAACGGATAACCGAACGGGAATACTGGGCGGCAAAGAAAGGGCAGCTTGCCCTTGATAAAGAGAACGCCGCCAGAGAAGCCGCAGGACAGCCGACCAAGCCCACCAAGTTTGAAACGGACAAGGCGAAGCTGCGCCGGACGATACGGCAGGCACTTTCCCAAGCTGGCAGCTTTGACGAGTTTTCTTCCCTTTTGCTGCGGGAGGGTGTGACCGTCAAGGAGAGCCGGGGGCGGCTTTCCTACCTCACGCCGGACAGGACAAAGCCTATCACAGCCCGGAAGCTGGGGGACGATTTTGACAAGGCTGCTGTCCTTGCCCTGCTTACACAGAACGCCCACAGAGCCGCCGAACAGACCAAAGCCATACCCGAATACCCCCACACCCAAAAGGGACGCTTGCAGGAGGAAAAAGCCGCAAAAACCACCCCGGCAGACAACACCTTGCAGCGCATGGTTGACCGGGAAGCCAAGCGAGCCGAGGGCAAGGGCGTGGGCTATGACCGCTGGGCGGCAAAGCACAATCTAAAGCAGATGGCGGCTACTGTTACCGCCTACCAGCAGTACGGCTTTTCTTCCCCGGAGGAACTGGACGAAGCCTGTTCTGCCGCCTATGCCGCCATGCAGGAAAGCCTTACAGAGCTGAAGCAGGTGGAAAAGACGCTGAACGGGAAAAAGGAGCTGCAACGGCAGGTGCTTGCCTATTCCAAGACCCGCCCTGTCCGGGACGGGCTGAAACAGCAGAAAAACGCCAAAGCAAAAGCAGCCTACCGACAGAAGCACGAAAGCGACTTTATCATAGCAGACGCAGCCGCCCGTTATTTCAGGGAGAACGGCATTTCCAAGCTGCCGAGCTATAAAGCCCTGCAAGCAGAGATTGAAAGCCTTATCAAAGAGAAAAACAGCGGCTACAACGATTACCGGGCAAAACGGGAGGAATACCGCCGCTTACAGACTGTCAAGGGCAATATCGACCAGATTTTACGCCGGGAACGCAAGCCTGTGAAAAGGCAGGAACAGGAGCGATAAAAACCGCCCCCAAATGTACCCGAACCCATACAGAACAAGGGGGCTGCCCCGTACCCTACCCGCAATACCAAAGGATTTTTTAACGGGCTTACAGGGCAGAAAAACCCCGAAAATGATACCGAGATGATACAGAATTACCGCCGATACCGCCACACCAGCGGAAACGGCAGAAAGGAGCGCACCCATGCCAAGAATGAGCAAGAAACGGCGGCTGGAATGGTCTTTTTTCCTGCGGCAAGTAAAAGTCGGGAATGTATCATGTGTTCAACCAGGATCGGATTGAACCATTTAAGTTCCAGTATAAGATGCTTCCAGAAACAGGATTAAAGACCAAAGATTTTATTGCACCGACTTCCTTTAACTTTTCCAAGAATCAGACATTTTTGATGGGAAGAACGATGGGAAGTGTGAGTTACCTGCAGATTCTGGCACCGGAGCTGACAGACCGGATGCTCGCAGACTTCCTTGATGTAGATGACAGCATCAATGTCAACATTCATATCCAGTCCATTGATCAGAGTTCAGCGATCAAAATGATCAAGAGCAAGATTTCAGATCTGGATAAGATGAAGATTGAAGAGCAGAAGCGGGCGGTACGTTCCGGTTATGATATGGACGTGCTTCCATCAGACCTTGTGACTTATGGAGAAGAGGCGAAGAACCTGTTGGAAGATCTGCAGTCCAGAAATGAGCGAATGTTCCTTGTAACGGTTCTGGTAATGAATACCGCAAAGAAGCGTCAGAAGCTGGATAATAATATTTTCCAGGTGCAGGGAATCGCACAGAAATATAACTGTTCCTTAAAACAGCTGGATTATCAGCAGGAAGCAGCACTCATGTCCTGTATTCCACTTGGAGTCAATCGGATTGAAATTCAGAGAGGGCTTACCACATCTTCAACAGCAATCTTCGTGCCATTTACGACACAGGAACTGTTTCAGGAAGGGGAGGCTCTTTATTATGGACTGAATGCATTATCCAACAACATGATTATGGTTGATCGGAAACGTTTGAAGAACCCGAATGGACTGATTCTTGGTACACCTGGTTCCGGTAAGTCCTTCTCAGCAAAGAGAGAGATTACGAACTGTTTCCTAATTACGGAAGACGATATCATCATCTGCGATCCAGAAGCCGAGTATTCTCCATTGGTACAGGCACTGCATGGGCAGGTGGTGAAGGTTTCACCGGTATCTGACCAGTATATCAATCCAATGGATCTGAACCTAAATTATTCCGAGGAAGATAATCCACTGTCACTGAAAGCAGATTTTATTCTGTCTTTGTGTGAGTTGATTGTTGGAGGAAAGAATGGACTGGAGCCGGTAGAAAAGACCATCATTGACCGTTGTGTGCGGTTAGTATATCAGGAATATCTTGCCGATCCAATGCCGGAGAAGATGCCAATCCTGGAGGATTTATATAATCTGTTGCGGAAACAGGAAGAGCCGGAAGCACAGCGTCTTGCAACTTCATTGGAGATTTATGTTACAGGCTCCCTGAATGTATTTAATCATCGCACAAATGTAGATATCAACAATCGTATCGTTTGTTTTGATATCAAAGAGCTTGGAAAACAGCTGAAAAAGATCGGGATGTTGATTGTGCAGGACCAGGTATGGAACCGAGTGACTATCAATCGTTCCGCTCATAAATCTACCCGTTACTATGTGGATGAATTCCATCTTCTATTAAAAGAAGAGCAGACAGCAGCTTACAGTGTGGAAATTTGGAAGAGGTTCCGTAAATGGGGAGGTATTCCAACTGGTGAACTGGTTTGTTACTTGTTAGTCGCTTAAAGTGCAAACTATCGCCGTTCTGACTGAAACCGGCAAGTAAGTCAGAAGTATCAATGCGGAAAAAAACGGGAAAGGGGTAGCGACCTAATCCGAGTGGAAGGCTATTCATAATAGAATAGCCACACGCAACGCATAGAGCTTGAACCTGCATAAGCAGAATATAACAGCTCCAAGAGGCCGCATTGCCAGCCGGTACGATATAATCGTGGTAAAAAGATATGCTATGCTGAGCGTGAAATGACACGCTGATGAAAATGGGCGAAAGCCCTAGAGAGGTGGATAAAAAGCCGCCTGATAATAACAATCAGATAACACAGAATATCAAAGATTTATTGGCTTCCAGGGAAATCGAGAATATTTTTGAAAACTCTGATTTCATTTATATGCTCAACCAGGCTTCCGGAGACAGGCAGATTCTGGCAAAACAGCTGAATATCTCACCAACCCAGCTGTCCTATGTAACCAACAGTAATGAGGGGGAAGGACTTCTGTTCTATGGAAATGTCATTATCCCATTCGTAGACAGATTCCCGAAGAATTCCCTCTATAAAATCATGACAACTCGCTTGGAGGAAACTTCTGAAGCAGGGTAAATCAAAGGAGAAAACAATGTTACGAGCAATTTCATATGTATTAACTTTTAGTGGCGGTGCTGTTTTTGGCATCGCTTTTCTCTGCTTATTACAGGCAGGGAAAGGGTATCCGAAGAAGGAGGAGTAAGTAGTGGCAGAACAGAGAATGAAAGTCAGGGACAAGAAAGTCCAAAAGATGACCAAGGATGGTCTGGTGGAAGAAAACCTGACGGATAAATCTTCTGTTCGTGTCAGTAACCGTGCCAGTGATGTGCAGATGGGAGGAAAACAGGGGGAAAAAGAATTAAGCCTTGTGGATAAGTCTTCCCGCCAGTCTGAACGGAGTGGGAAAAATATTCGTCCCTCTGTGCAAAAATCCAGAGATGCACCGGAACTGATACGGACAGAGAAGCAAAGTGAGGATTTTGGACAAAATAGAAAGCAGCAAAACCGGAAAAGGATTCGTGCTGAAGTCGGAAAAGAATCCAGACTTGCAGAAAAATATGAATCCGGACAGTTAGGGAGACTGAAAGAAAAACGTGCTGATCTATCAGAAAACAGAGGAGACAGCCGGAGAAATCAGACCGGCGGCAGCAAAAAGCCAAAACAAAAACAGCGTTTGAAATTTGCTTATGAGGAAACTGGTGCTTCTGTGAAAAATGACAAAGATATGGAGAAATTGAACCAGATGGATACTGATGGAGTCAATTTCCGCCATCAAAAACAGAAGGAAAAAGCCAAAAAGTTTTCTTATGAGGAAGCCAAAAAGAAAAAGGAAGCTAAGCAGCATTCCAAGAAGGCACAGGTCTATCGGGCAAATGAAGGGGAAACTCCTGGAAAGAAGAAATCCCGCCTGAAGTTTGGCGAAGGGGAATCTGTAAAAACAGAAAAAGCTTCTGTTGTCAAGAAAGCAGGAAGTGCAACTTCCGCAGCATTGCATCGTGAGATCAGTAAAAATGAAGACGACAATGCGGCAGTGGAAGGTGCCCATAAGTTGGAAGAAGGCGGCGAAGGTATTTACCGGCTGGAACAGAGAAGTGCCAGACGCAGGAAACAGAGGGCATCCAGAAAGAGAAGCAGACTGGAGAGACAGAAAGAGAAACAGACACAGGCGGCAGCCCGTCAGGAGCAGAAGAAACTAAAAAAACAGATTCAGAAGCAACAGATCAAACGGGATTATGCCAAAGCGAAGCGAAGTGAACAGACAGTAGGAACAGCTGCAAAAGGTACGATTGATTATATTAAGAAGATTGGCGGCAAAGTCACTAACTTCTTTAAAGAAAACCGGAAGGTGTATATCAGTGTATGATAAGATGTTCTGTGTATTGATGGAAAATGAAATTTGCCGAAAGGTGTGTGAAAAGAATAAATATAATAGTTGGACGAAGCTGATTGGACAGTATTGTGTTTCAATGGCTTAAAGATAAAGAAAGTTGCTGGAGAGAAAAAATATTCTCCAGCAACTTTGTCTTTGATGAATAAAGGTCAATTTTTTATTTAACTATTCTCACTATTATTTGATTCAGTGATTTTTTTCTTCTTTGGAGAAACCAGTTTGTGACCGGAATAAATGGACATGCCCATACAAAGCAATGAAGAATAGGCAAAGTATTTATGTGCAGTCATAGATTTTTTGATTCCAGAATAAATGCATCCCAACATACAGAAAAGTGCGCCTAAGGACCAGTATTTATGTGATTTCATGATTTGATACCTCCTTTGATTTAACTGATTCAATCATAACGCTTTTTTACGAAAATGCAAAGAAAAACTTTGAATATAGTTCTGTAGAATTAGAACTTGGTTTTGCGATTCTGTATATTTAAGATATCAACAAGTATACTAAATTCAGAACGATTATTCGTTCTGGAGGAGGTGTTACGATGGATTTGAAAGCAGTAGGACAGCGAATCAAATCAGCACGAGAAGCAAAAAATCTCACGCAAGAGGAACTGGCTGCATTAGTAAATTTAAGTCCAACGCATGTGAGTGTAATAGAGAGAGGCTTGAAAGTTACAAAATTGGATACCTTTGTTGCAATTGCAAATGCATTAGATGTTTCAGCAGATACTCTTTTGATTGATGTTGTGGCACATTCAGTTACAGGTGTTACCAATGAGCTGACAGAAAAAATTGAAAAACTTCCGATCAAAGAGCAGAAAAAAATCATCAAAGTAATTCACACATTATTGGAAGAGTGATATGACAAACTGGGAAGAGCAAGTAGCTCTTCTTTTTTTGACCTTTTATTCCGCTTTAAGTTGTAAAGTGTCTTTTCATGATAATAGAAATATGCTAAATTGGTTCTATAGAACAAGGTGTAATTCTACTTATATATTGGAGGAAAATGAATGAGAGAGAAAACTATTTATGAGAAGATTGCAGAAAAGTACAACACAACACCAGAAGAGGTACGCAGAGAAATGCAGATAGCCATAGATGCAGGATTTGATAATCCCGATCCGGCTGTGCAGGAAGAATGGAAGAAAATGACACTTAAAGGAGACAGGCCCACACCGGAAGAAGTAATCAATTACGCAGTAAAAAAACTAAAAGGAAAATAAAAATATGAAGAAAAAGATAATTGCATTGATTTCAGGAGCAGTGATCTTGATAATTGCTGCAGGAAGTATTTATGGGAATCTGAATCTGGTCATAAGGAAGGCGAACCGGATGTAGTTGGAACATTTTCCGTAAATCGAGATGAAAATATTACCGTGGTTGCTAACCGGGGACATATCGAGGATAAAGAAGCTTTTGCAAGAGAACTTTTGCAGATGTACAAGGATGATTCATTTTATTCGACAAAATTCTCCACAGACAGGGGATATGCGACGAGCCTTGATATGAACATCTATTTATGGAAAGAGGATATTGAAGATGGGGAATCGGTAATGACAGCCGAATATAGACCTGTAGAATACGGAAAGGACTATGATGTAGTCAATAATCCTGATAAATTTCAACTATATATAGATGGAAAAGAGATTAAATAGTAATCTCCTGAAAGAAAGCTTTTTGTCAGATTTTTTCAAAGAAAAATTAAATGATAACAATACATAGTTTTAACCATGATATTCTGAAAAATTTTATAGGAATGCTCTATTATCAAATTGACATAGGAATGTGGTAGCGTATAATTAGAATTGAATACACTGAAAAATGGAGAAATTACATGAAAGCACATAAATATTGGTCAGTAGTAGCTTTAATCACAATGATTGGAACTTTTTATACAGGATATAAAGGGTTAAAAGCAGCACACAAATACTTTGCATTTGGCTCTCTGATATGTATGATTATGGCAGTCTATTCTGGTCATAAAATGATTTCGGGTAATAAAAGAACAAGAAAACAGGTGAAAAATACAAAAGCGGAGGAATAGTAAATGTTAGAGTTAGGAATAAAAGCACCGGATTTTGAATTGCCGGATCAGAACGGAGAAGTGCATAAATTAAGCGATTATGCAGGAAAAAAAATAATCTTATATTTTTATCCAAAGGATAATACACCAGGATGTACGAAGCAGGCATGTGGCTTTTCTGAGCGTTATCCACAGTTTACTGAGAAGGGAGCTGTTATTCTCGGAGTAAGCAAGGACTCTGTAGCGTCTCACAAGAGATTTGAAGAAAAATACGGACTGGCATTTACGCTATTAGCAGATCCGGAGCGTAAAGTTATTG
>NZ_ATVU01000025.1:0-54294 GCF_000420885.1 Dorea sp. AGR2135
TAGGATATTTGAGAGGAGCTGTCCTTAGTACGAGAGGACTGGGATGGACTGGCCGCTGGTTGATCTGTTGTTCCGCCAGGAGCATAGCAGAGTAGCCAAGCCGGGACGGGATAAACGCTGAAGGCATCTAAGCGTGAAGCCCCCCTCAAGATGAGATATCCCAACGAAAGTTGTAAGACCCCTTGAAGACGACGAGGTAGATAGGACAGAGGTGGAAGTGTGGTAACACATGGAGCTGACTGTTACTAATAGGTCGAGGGCATAACCAAGTAAGGTGGATAGGTAAGATGTTAAAAAGTTTCTTATATGCAGTTTTGAAGGTACATATTTTATATAAAATAAACATTAACCTGGAATGAGAGGCACGTCTGAAAGGGAAATCTTTTGGGCGTGTTTTTTGTGTGCTCAATTTTATATTTACTTCGATGTATTTTACATAATATAATATATAAGATGCCAGGGTCAAAAGGTCTAAATCCACATGAGCTTGCTCATAAGTGGATGAAAGACCTTGGGATCCGCCCCAATATGAGCCTAAAAGTGGGATGACAATCCCCACGATATGCGAATAATTGGGAGGATTGTGGGAGTGCAACGCACGGAACAATCCGTAGGCATCATAGTTGGGGCTTTTGCCCCCAACATCATATATAAATAATACAAGGATTATGCAAGATTGTACAATAAAGAAATGATATCTGTGAGGGAAAGATGAAAGAATTATTTACACAATGGGGAAGAAATCTAGATTCTGAACATGTTTTACAGGAATATCCAAGACCAATTATGATGAGAGAAACGCATTATGAAATTTTAAATGGCTGGTGGGAATATGCCTTTACACAGAATCAGAAGAAACCAAAGCAATATGATGGAAAAATATTAGTCCCGTTTTCACCAGAGAGTGTTTTATCAGGGGTATCCAGGCAGTTAATGCCGAATGAATATTTGTGGTACAGAACAAAGATAAAGTGTCAGGAATGGGATAATAAGGCATTACAAGAACGACTATTATTACATTTTGGAGCAGTAGATCAAAGTTGTAAAATCTGGATGAATGGACACTTTGTAGTAAGTCATGTGGGTGGTTATCTGCCATTTTCCTGCGATATTTCGGAGTATGTTCATAGTGGAGAGAATGAATTGGTAATTATGGTACAGGATCTGTCAGATACATCGTATCATGCAAAGGGCAAACAAAAAGTGAAACGTGGAGGGATGTATTATACTGCTCAAAGTGGAATATGGCAGACTGTGTGGATGGAATATGTTCCGCAAGACCGGATAAAAAATGTAGAAACTAAATATATAAAAACTGGAAAACAAAAAGGAAAGCCAACTTTAAATAATTGCGTAAATGCATCGGAGAAGGTAAAAATATATATTCAGACAGTCTCAGAACAGAAAGATTTGACTGTACAAATAGATATTAGATTTCCGAAGATATATGCGAATGCAGAAGATAATGTAACGGATTTTATTGCATTATCACACACGATACCTGATGTGCAAAAATCAATATCAGGAAGAGCAAATACATGGATAGAGATAGAAATTCAAAATGCAAAATACTGGTCTTGTGAAACTCCATATTTGTATTATTTTCATGTATCATTGATTGAATGTGAGGATGAGACAGATAAGACAGATAAGAAGCACGTTTTAGATGAAGTGGAAAGTTATTTTGCGATTCGTGATTTTACAATTCAACAGGATGAAGACCATATTCCGCGCATTTATTTGAATAACAAGAAGTGCTTTTTGAAAGGAGTTCTGGATCAAGGCTATTGGCCGGATGGTCTTTATACAGCACCTTCAGAAGAAGCATGGATCTTTGATATTCTGGAAATGAAAAAAATAGGATTTAATATGGTCAGAAAGCATATTAAAATAGAACCGCAACGCTGGTATTATCATTGTGACCGGCTTGGAGTGATTGTGTGGCAGGATATGGTAAATGGAGGAGAAAAGTATCAGAGTTGGTTCGTCACGTATCTGGCAACGGTGCTGTCCGGATTGGGGATTACAGTAAAAGATCATTATTCCAGATTATTTGCAAGACGAAGTCAGGAAGGAAGAAGTGAATTTATCAACGAGGTAAAAGAAACGATTCAGTTACTAAAAAAACATCCGAGTATATGCACATGGGTCATTTTTAATGAAGGATGGGGACAATTTGCTACACAACGAATCACGGATATGGTGAGAAAGATAGATTCAGAACATTTGATAGATTCAGCAAGTGGTTGGTTTGATCAGGGAACAGGAGATTTTCAAAGTATACATAATTATTTCTTCCCTTTAAAAGTTAAACCGGAAGACGTCAGAGCAGCCGTATTGAGCGAATACGGAGGTTTTACATTAGAAGTAGAAGAACATACTGCATCAGAAAAGAAATATGGTTATGGAGGCTATAAAACGAAGACAGAGTATCAGAAGGTCTATCGTCAACTAGAATATAAAATAAAAAAATTAGAAGGACAGGGATTATGTGGATGTGTGTATACACAATGGAGTGATATAGAAGATGAGATTAATGGAATCTATACATATGACCGTGAAGTAAATAAATTGAGTTAGAGTAGAAAAAACGATTCTTGATGATCGCACTGCGGCGGATAAGAAGTATGTTGCATACTGCGACCCGCCGCAGGCGGAGAATCTAGAAAGCGAGATTCTTTTTAGATTAGGTGTGTACTTTCCAATTTTTCTGTAAATGCATCATTTAACTTGATGACTGGTTTCCTGAGTATCAGACCGAGCAACAATGCCGGAATCAGGAAGAGTGCCAGTTTTCCAAGTTCAATCCAGTAGTTCATGCCATAGAAACCGGCGATGCATTCACGCATAGCGTTCATGCTGTGCACAAATGGAAGTAAAGGATATACTTTCCGGAAAAATTCTGGCGCACACTGAATTGGGAAAGTTCCACCACTTCCGGCTACCTGCATGACCATCAGCACAACTGCGATTGCTTTACCGATATCTCCAAAGGAAACAGTCAAAGCGTAAATAATGTTTACATATACAAGACTGCTAAAGCATCCTGCCAGTACAAATAATACAGGATGTTCACATTGGATGCCCAGGAAATAAAGATCGCCAAGACAGATCAATGCGCTCTGTAAAAATCCTATACAAAGGAGAAGAAGAATGCGTCCAATATATAACTGGTGTTCTTTCGGATTATTTAATTTGTGTTTTAAGTTGTCTGAAACATTTACTTTTAACATGGCAGCCATTACAACTGCGCCGACCCAAATCGCGAGTGTTGAGTAGAATGGAGCCATAGCAGATCCATAGTTCTCGATAGGGTAGATATGTGTTTCATTAAGCTTGACCGGTGATGCAAGGAATGAACCAATTGCCTCCGGATCCTCAGAGAGAAGGCTGGTCAGTAATTGGATGCCGTTGTCATCGGAAGATAGCATTGCAGTTGCTGCATTAGACATTTTACCGGATGCTTCATTTAAAAGAGAAGCGGAATCTGATAAAGCTTTCTGTACCTCTGTGAGATTTCCAGCTGCAGAGCCTGTCACCCCGGAAATGTCTTTCAGACTGTTATCTAACTGTCCAAGCAGTGAAGTAATAGAATTGCTTGTGCTAGTCAGATCATTTGCCAGATCATCCAGACTACCCTTAACATTGTTTTCATAATCTTTTTTCACAGTACTGATTGAAGAATTACTCTGAGCAATCAAGCTGTCAATATTGTTCTTTAATTCGGTTGCATTTGCAGTTGCGGAAGTAATACCAGTAGCTGCATCGTTAATGGCATCACGGATTGCTTCTTGAGAAGCTTTCGCTTTCTGAATATTGCCGATTGCCTGCATAAGCATACCTTTTAAATGTGGATCAGTAATAGAGTCAGCAATTTGGCTCAGAGAGTTTTCCAGTGACTGGTAACCATCTATCAGATTCTGCACACGTCCACTTACGGTATTCAGTGCATTTGCACAAGCCTGTGCGTCTGAATTATAAGAATCCAGTGCATTTCCGACACAGGTGGATACCGCACTGTAGAAGGAAGCGCTCTGTGAAAGTGCCTGGTTGATGGAATCTGTTGTTCCTGTTAAAGCTGAATTCAGGGAATCAATACCATTTCCAGCCACGCCCAGAGCATTTACACTGGCTTTTGTACCGGAACCGGACTGGCTTAAGAATTCTGTAGTGGTATTCAACATAATTGCCGCAGAATTTGCCATATCGGAAAATGCCTGTACAGTGCCGGCGGCAGAGGATAAGTCTGTTGAAATCTGCGCCAGTGCGGCTGAGAGGTTGTCTGCGATTGTCTGATCATCGGTCTCGTCAGCAACGTTATTAACAAGCTGAAAGGCTTCTAATGCGGTCTGGGATACCGTCTGTACAAATGTATCATTAATTTGCTGCTGTACGGCATTTGCGCCTTTTACGGTGACTTTCGGGGCAATTGCGTTTTCCTTTTCATTGATATAATATTTGATTTCAGGATGTGTTACATTGGATGTGAAAATACTCATCATGTCTTTACTGAAATCTTTTGGGATTACGATTGCCGCATAATATTTTCCGGATTTTACTCCTTCTTTCGCTTTCTTAGCACTTGTAAATGTCCAGTCAAGCTGCGAGTTACCTCTAAGAGTTGTAAGAACCTGATCTCCAAGGTTAAGGTTTACTGAGAGAAGTTCACCACTATAACCTTCATCAGAGCTTGCTACAGCAACTTTTAAGTTTCCTGTATTTCCGTATGGATCCCAGCTTGCAGCGATATTGAACCACGCGTAAAGAGTCGGAATAACAGTGATTCCCATAATAACGATCATGGCAATGACATTTTTATGGATCTTCTTTAAATCATACTTAAAAATGCGAAGAATATTTTTCATGATTATTCCTCCTCCTTTCCACGGAATTTTTTCACCATCTCATCAAAAGACATACCAGCCAGCTGTTGTTGCTCGGCGAGTCTTGTGTGAATGAATTCTACAATAATAAGCCATGTTGCGATGGCGATGATAGATATGATCCAAAGAACCAAAAATACAATTTTCGATTCCAGACTGAACATCAGTATCAGGAAGATCAACGGAATAATAGTAATCGCAAGGAAACCATAGCGAATCATTTTCCGATAATTCTGTTCAAAATTCTGAGCTTTCTCAGCGGTCTGTGTACGTAAGTCGTCTTGTGAAAGAGAGGCTTTTAAAAGCATAGACAACTGAGCGCTCCTGCTTAATTGATCATCTGGTTCTTCGCAGACCATAAATTCTGTTTCAGACAGCTTCAGGTCGAACAGGCGGTTCAGTCCTGCCAGAAGAGGTCTTATTCCCAGTCCGATTAAAAGTGCAATCGGAACGTAGCAGAGCAAGATGAAAAGGTTGTGGATATAAACACTTCCATACATGCCTGCAATTGCTTCACGCATCGCAGCAACTCCATAAGTGAATGGAAGAAGCGGGTGTATTTTCTGGAAAAATACCGGTGTCATTTCAATCGGATAGGTTCCGGAAGATCCTGGAATCTGAAGAATGACAAAGATTACACATAACGCTTTTCCAATATGCTTAAATGTCAGTGACAGAGCATAAATAATGTTGACATATACAAAGGAGCATACAAGCCCGGTCAGTACCAGCGCAAATGGGTGACGGCACTGAACGCCTGGAAGAAATACATCTCCGACACATACGATCAGTCCCTGGACAAGACCTAGCAGCATGTATAAAAGCCAGCGCCCAAAATACATATTTGTGGCACTGTAAGAACGCATGGATCTGTCACGGTCCACTTCCATTTTGAAGATAGCAATCAGGACGATTCCTCCAACCCAGATTGCCAGGTTCGAATAGAATGGTGTCATGGAAGAACCGTAGTTTTTAACAGAATAGTACGTTTCTGTATCCACATTTACCGGAGATGATACGAATTCAGCAATCGTATCGGAATCAATGCCTTCCAAAGAGGTAAGCTTCTGGAATGTCTCAGAACTTGTAATCGCATTGATGTCGGTACGGACGTTGTCCAGTCGGTTGATTACGGCATTCAGAGAGGACTGTGTTCCATTCAGTACGTTGTTCAGTTCTGTGAGGCTTGTGCCAAGCTGTGTCAGAATACTGTTTAACTGCTCAGTGGTAGCAGGTACACCGTTCAGTATTCCGTTCAGTTCACCTGTCAGACTGGAAAAAATATCCATAGTCTGATTCAACTGTGGAAATACGTTCTCATCAAGAGAGGTACGAAGACTCTGAATACCACTTAAGTTTGCTTTGTTGATTGTTTCCAACTGTGCAAGTGTATTGGTTGTTGTGGAAAGTGCGTTGCTAATACCATCGTTTCCGGCAGTCAGGCTGCTGATCAACTGTTGATTGCTCTGGTTCTGCTCAGAAAGTTTTGCGAGAGCAGAGTTGATTGTATCGGACTGTGCCGGTAATTGTGAAGCAAGCTGCTGCAGTGTTGCAATAATTTCACCGTTTTTAGTATTGACTTCCTGGGCATTATTCAAAGCATTTCCCACTTTCTGATTAATATCAGAAGCCTGGCCAGACAGCTTGCCGAATCCTTCAGAAGCCTGGCCATAAGCCTGTTCAATAATACTCAGACCATTTGAAATAGACTGGGATAATGCGGAAGTGAAGTTCCCGGTAGCGGTTCGTGTGTCCTTTAATACGCTGTCTGCATCGGAAAGTGCATTTGCACCGGAAGTTGCTGCGTCACCTAAAGCAGATGTGGCACTTTTTGCGTTATCGATCAAAGTCTGTGTACCACCGACACTGGAATTGAAGGAATCCAGAATCTTTTGGTACTCGGCAATATTATCATTTACTTTGTCAAGCATTGACACAAGATCAGAATTGACAGTATCGATAGTACCGGCCAGGTCAGTAACAGACTGCTTTAATACATTTGAAACCGATTCAGATGCAATGGATGAAAAGGTATTGTTGATTTGAAGCTGGATTGTGCTGGCACCACTGTCTGTGATTTTTGGTGCAATTGCATTGATTTTTTCATTAAGATAATAATCCAGTTTCGGAGTCTCCATCTTGCCGGAGAGGATACTCAGAAGAGAACTGCTAAAATCTTCCGGAATTACGATTGCCGCGTAATATTTTCCGGATTTGACTCCTTCAACAGCATTTTCTTCATCCGTAAAAGTCCATCCGAGTTGATCATTTTCTTTTAAATTTTTAATGATTTCATTCCCGGCATTGATTGTAAGATCATTGCTTGTTGCATCTTTGTCGTTATTGGCAACGGCTACTTTAATGCCGGAGGTGTTGCTGTATGGGTCAATATTGGCTGCAATATTGAACCAGGCATACAGAGAGGGGATAATACATACGCCGATCATGACCAGCACGGCAGCAGGACTGCGAAGCAGACGTTTCATGTCCCGGCGGAAAATCCGAAATGCGTTCCTCATAAATAAAATGCTCCTTTTGTGTAAATATTTTTCTAGTAATAGATACGATGTTGATTATCTTATCAAAAAGTATTATATTAAGGAAGAAAGTGATTTACAACCGTTAAAAGGTTAAAAAGTGCTGATTAATAGACAGAAAATATTAAAAATGTTGCATTATATCAATATGTTATAAAAATTTAACACTATAATGAAAGAAAGAGCAGGAAACATATGCAGAAGAAGACAGACCGTCGGGTCCGCAAGACAAAGACCCAGCTTAGAAATGGGCTCGCCATGCTTATGAAGGAGAAAAGTGTAGGTGAGATTACAGTAAAAGAATTGGTAGATCAGGTAGATATTAACAGATCTACTTTTTATTTGCATTATCCAGATATATCAGGGCTGTTGTATGAGATTGAGAATGATCTGGCAGAGGAGATGGAACGTGCGATCAGAGAGCATCCAATTGAAAAGCGAGAGGATAATGGATTTTATTTTCTTCAGGACATATTTCAAGTGTTAGACAACAATCGAGAGATTGTTTCTGCTTTGGTCGGACCTTACGGAGATATGCGATTCATTCAGAAAGTGGAAGTTATTCTGGCAAGAAACAGCAGGGAGGTGTTAGAGCAGATGTTTCCGGAAAAAAGTGATCAGATGGATTACTTTTATGCATATTGCCTGAATGGCTGTCTTGGATTTGTAAAGACCTGGCTTGCCGATAAAAAGTCTTGTACACCAGAGTTCGCAGCAGATTTTATCTATCGAATGGTGGTCAGTTCTATGCGTGCTTTTTGTGAAACTCGTGAGGAAGTGTAGGAGTATACCATGCACTCTTAGTGAAATGTAACAAAAGAACTTTCCCTATTTTGGTACATTCTTTCATTGACGGGAAAGTGTCAAAAGGATATAATTAAACTATCTAATGTAAGAGCTTACAAGGACGGTAAATGCCTTACGATTTTTTTTAAATTTAAAATGTAAGCGTTTACAATTCGTAAAGCATTTCAGTTCAAAAAGTTCTTCGTTGCGTTAGGAAGATGGCTGAAACAGGGAATCAGGAAAGCACAGGTTATCAGTCAGAGATCCTAGTTACAACAAAATATAGAAAGTGAGGACAAGCAATGAAAAAGAGGTTATTAGCAGTATTACTGACAGCAGCTATGGTACTCGGAATGACAGCTTGCGGATCTAAATCCAATAGCGGAAGCTCAGACAAAAAAGAAGAAGCTCAGTCAACCGATGATATCAAAGAGTGCACAATCAAGTTCCAGTATTGGGCAGATAACACAGATTATTCTTCCCTGATGCAGGACATCATCAAGAAGTTCAACGAGGAGAATGAGTACGGAATCACTGTTGAAGGTGAAGAAGTTCCTTGGGATGGTGGAGGATATTCCAACACACTGTTCAACGCAGCTATGGGTGGTGGAGCACCGGATGTAGCAACCTTTAAGCTTTCCGCAACACCGATGTTCACAAACAACAACCTGCTTGCAGACTTAACACCTTATGTTGATGCATGGGATAAGAAAGATGACATTTCTGACAACATCTACGACGTAATGAAAAAGGCAGGCGGATCTGACGATTCACTTTATCTGATGCCATGGAACATTCAGGTACTCTATGTATACTACAGACCATCAATCTTCAAAGAGGCTGGTATTACAGAGACACCTAAGACATACGATGAGTTCCTTGAGGACATTAAGAAATGTACAATGGATACAGATGGTGATGGAAAGACAGATGTATACGGATTTGGTATGCGTGGTGCTTCCGGTGGACAGGAGCCATGGGGAAGCTTCATCTATGGTGAAGGTGGAAGCTTTGATGATCTGACATCTGATGCATCTGTACAGGGTATGCAGGACTTCATCGATCTGTATAAGAACGGATATGTTCCAGAGTCAGCTACGAACGATGGATTCAACGAGACAGTTGCTAACTTCAAGTCTGGAAAGACAGCTATGTTCATACATCATATCGGATCTTCTAAAGGTATGGTAGAAGAACTTGGTGATGATGTTGATGCATTCATTATTCCGAAAGGAAAAGGACAGTGGACATCCATGGGAGATACAGAGACTGTAATGTTCGATTCTTGCGAGAACAAAGCAGCAGCATTCGAGTGGATGAAATATCTTGCAACAGAAGAAGGACAGAAAATGTGGTGCGAAGGAACAGGACAGGTTCCAGTAAGCAAGACTGTTCAGCAGGAAGACTACTTCCAGAATGACAAATTCATGAAAGTATCTATGGAAGGTGTTGATATCGCAGGTACAGTTCCGGTTAAAGATACAACAACTGAGTGGATCACAAACTGGCCGGCAACAATTTCTCAGGCTCTGACAGGCGAGATTACAGCTAAAGAGTGTATGGATAAGCTGGACAAAGCTCTTAACGAGTAGAAACTAGATTTTGTAACAACTAGATAATAATTGATTTATGAAACTGCCTTGTCAGGCAACTGGCAGGGCAGTATGATTGAAAGGGAAAGAACACGATGGTAAAAAAGAAAAGTATCTATCCATATTTATTGGTAGCACCTGCTCTGATTATCATTTTGTGCGTAGTATTCATTCCGGTTATTAATGCGATTGGAATGAGTTTCCAGAGTTATGATTTGAGAAGACCGAATGACATTGCGTTTGTCGGACTTGCAAATTACATCGCGGCATTTAAAGATGAGCTGTTCTGGAAAGCACTTTGGAAGACGATTCTCTGGGTGGTATTTGGCGTTGGATTTCAGTTTGTATTTGGTTTTATACTGGCATTGCTTCTTAACAAGAAGTTCAGAGGGCGCGGTGTTGTCCGTGCAGTCAGCCTGATTCCATGGGTCACACCTGGTATTTTGATCGGTCTTATGTGGAGATGGATGTATGACGGTAACTATGGTGTACTCAATGACATTCTTCAGAAATTACATATACTTAATAAGAGCATACCATTTTTAGCACAGACGAATACAGCATTTCCGGCAGTTGTAGTAACGATTATCTGGCAGGGAATTCCATTCTTTGCACTGATGATTCTTGCAGGGCTGCAGGGAATTCCAGGAGAACTTTATGAAGCAGCCGACATGGATGGCGCGACAGGATTCCAGAAGTTATTTAAGATTACAATTCCAAGTATTAAGAATACAATCTTTATCACAGGACTTCTGAGAATTATCTGGGTTGCAAACTCAGTCGATGTTATCTTCAACATGACGGAAGGTGGACCGGCTTATGCAACACAGACACTGAGTGTATATGTGTTTAATAAAGCTCAGGCATTGAACTTGGGATACTCATCAGCAATGGCAATCTTGCTTGCACTTGTACTTTGCCTGGTTGCAGTTCCGTATTTGATCTTTACATTTAGAGAGGAGGATAAGTAGTATGAAGAGGGAATCATTCTTAAAGAGATTTTTAACATTATATCTTCCACTGATCGTAATATTACTTTTCATCCTGTTCCCGTTTTATTGGACATTTATTACATCTATAAAACCGGACACAGAGTTATACGGAGCAGTTACATACTGGCCAAGACAAGTTCAATGGGAGAACTACACGAAACTGTTTACTACAACAGTAAATTTCCTGGCTGCCATGAAGAATAGCTTTATTGTTGCGGCAGTAACAACAGTTGTTTCTCTGACAGCATCAACATTAGCATCATATGCGTTTTCAAGATACAGATTTGCAGGACGTAGAGCGATGATGGCATTGTTTTTAAGCAATAATATGTTCCCTACGGTATTGCTTTTAATCCCATTATACTCTATAATGAGAAACCTGGGGTTACTTTATACTCCATGGGCTCTTGTACTCGCATATACAACGTTCACACTTCCATTTTCTGTATGGTTGCTGAATGGATTTTTTAACGACTTGCCACTATCACTTGAAGAAGCAGCATTGGTTGATGGATGTAATAGAAGGATGGCATTTTTCAAGATCATTTTACCTATATTAGGTCCTTGCCTTGTTGCCACCGGTGTATATATCTTCATGACATCATGGAACGAGTATACATTTGCGGTAATGTTTACGAACAATGCGACAAGAACAATACCTGTAGCACTGAAGAGTCTGATCGGTCAGCTTGGAGTTGACTGGGGTCTGTTAACAGCAGGTGGAATCATTACGATCATTCCAGTATGTATCATGTTCTTCTTTGCACAGAAGAGATTAGTTGAGGGATTAACAGCAGGAGCTGTTAAAGGTTAATATAAGGAGGAAGAAAAATGAATTACGAGAAAAAAGCAAAGGAATTGCGCCAAGAGATATTGAAGAGTTTATTTGCCTGCCAGTCAGGTCATCCGGGCGGATCATTATCATGTGTTGAGATTCTTATGGCTCTCTACTATGATGAGATGAAGAATCTTGATCCTAAGGATCCTAAGAAAGCAGACAGAGACCGTCTCGTATTAAGTAAGGGACATGCTTGCCCTACATTATATGCAATCCTGGCAGATCTGGGATATTTCCCGAAAGAGGATCTGGCACACCTTCGTCAGATTGACAGCCATCTTCAGGGACATCCGGACTGCAACAAGACTCCAGGTGTTGATATGAACACAGGATCTCTTGGACAGGGAATGTCTCTGGCAACAGGACTTGCTCTTGCAGCTAAGCATGCAAAAGCTGACTACAAAGTATATGCAGTAGTTGGTGATGGCGAGTGTCAGGAAGGTATTGTATGGGAGGCAGCTATGGCAGCAGCTCATTACAAACTTGATAACCTTTGCGTTTTACTTGACTATAACGGACTTCAGATCGATGGAACTAACGATCAGGTCATGGGACTTGGAAACATCGTTGAGAAGTTTAAAGCCTTCGGTTTCGAATGCTTTGAAGTAGATGGACATAACATTGAAGAAATTGACAAAGCAATTGAGGCTCCAGTATCTGGTAAGCCAAAATTCATTTGCTGCCACACAATCAAAGGTAAAGGTGTATCCTTCATGGAGAACCAGGTGGGATGGCACGGAAGACCGTTGAAACCAGAAGAGTTCGAGACAGCTATGAAAGAATTGGAGGCGTAAGAAGATGGGAAAATCATTAAGAGTTGCTTACGGAGAAGCATTAGTTAAATTAGGACAGAAGAACGATAAGATCGTTGCATTAGATGCAGACCTTGCACACGCAACAATGTCAGCTACATTTGCTGAGGCATTTCCAGATCGTTTCTTTAACGCAGGAATTGCAGAGTGTAATATGATGGGCATGGCAGCTGGATTTGCTCATACAGGATACATTCCATTTGCAAGCACATTTGCTCTTTTCGGATCAGGAAGAGCTTATGAGATCATTCGTAACTCTATTGCATACACAAACACAAATGTTAAATTTGGATTATCTCATTCCGGACTTTCAGTAGGAGAGGACGGAGGAAGTCATCAGTCTATCGAGGATGTTGCTCTTATGAGAGAGATGCCGAACATGACGGTATTTGTACCATGTGATCCTACAGAGATGGAGAAAGCTGTATTTGCAGCAGCAGAGATTGACGGACCAGTTTACATCCGTGTTGCAAGACCTGTTTGTGAGGATATCACAACAGAGGATACACCATTTATCCCGGGAAAAGCTAACATCTTAAAAGATGGTAACGATGTTTGCATCATCACAATGGGACTTATGGTACCGATCGCATTAAAAGCAGCTGAGATGCTTGAGGCAGAAGGAATTTCTGCAGCAGTTGTTAATATGCACACAGTAAAACCTATCGATGCTGAGACAATCCTTGCTATGAACGAGAAGTGCAAAGGTATCGTAACAGCTGAAGAGCATTCTGTGATCGGTGGACTTGGATCTGCTGTAGCAGAAGTTCTTGCAGGACATGCCGGAGCTAAATTCGAAAGAGTTGGTATCCAGGATAAATTCGGAAAATCCGGTAAACCAGCTGAACTGTTTGCAGCTTATGGACTTACAGCTGAGAACATCGTTGAAAAATGCAAAGCAACATTAGCATAAGAATCTGATCAAATTCATTTTATTATATAAAAGGGAGATAAGAATCATGGAAATTTTAAATTATTCATTTGACGGGGAAGGAATGCAGAGAGTATTCGAGAACGAGAAATGGACAGTTGGTATCAAAAACTGGAAACCAGCTAACGACATCACAGGAATCAACAATCTGGAGCGTCACAACAAGACTGATGAGCTTTTCGTACTTGTTGCCGGATCTTGCACACTGATCTATGCAAATGAAGTAGAAGGCGGTCTTGATATCAAGGCAGTTAAGATGGAGCCAAACAAGGTTTACAATATCCCAGCTACACTGTGGCATAACACAGTAACATGCAAGGATACAAAGATGATCCTGATTGAGGATTCCAACACATCCATGGACAACAGCGATATTTTAGATTTGAATGAAGATCAGATTGCTGCTATCAAAGCTTTAGTATAGTATCTTACGTAATGCATTAGCTGCATCGCGACAATAAAACAGGCTCTCTACGACATAATTATGCGAGATTATGTGTTGAGAGCCTTTTTTGTAAAAAAATCCAGACAATTTTGCAATAAATAAGAATATTTATGCATTTATCGGTATTTTATACAATAAGCTTGATGCGGATATTTATAGAAAATTATAAAGGAGGTCGGAAGAAGTGTACAATTTAAAATTTGGCTGTCAGTCCTATCCATGGAAGATGGGAAAACATTTTGGTCAGTTGCCGAGAATGCTTAAAGTAGCAGCAGAGGCAGGAATCGTATGTTGTTTCCATCCGAACAGCGCAAAGAATTCGTTGTTTCGTACAGAAGAAGACTATGAAGCCATGTTTGAGTTGATTCAGCCGACTGCTATTGACTGGGCTTCGGACGTAGGACATATTGATTATGATTATGGGACTTGGAGCACCGGGAGATAAATGGAAGCATAACTATGAGCTATTAAGTAAATGGTTTTGGTGTATTGTTCCGGATAACAGAGGAGCAGGATTAAGCGACAAACCGGAAGCAGAGAGTTATACAACAGAGCAGATGGCAGACGATATCATCGGTATCATGGATGCATTAGATATCAAAAAAGCCCATGTTATGGGTGTCTCTATGGGAGGCGCCATTGCACAGCAGGTGGCACTGAAAGTTCCGGACAGAGTTCTGAGTCTGATTTTGACAAGTACATTTGCAAGTGTAAGTCCGGCATTTAAAAAGGCTTTAAATCTAATCTGTGAGCTGAAAGAAGATTGGGAAATCTATTGAAGAAGATGCAGCGTACCCTTATCCAATGCCTGTGTATGCCTATAAGGCACAGTGTGGGGCATGTCTCAGCCACAATACAGCAGGCAGGCTGCATGAGCTTAAAATGCCGGTACTGATCGCTGCAGGGGCAAAGGATTTGTTCATGAATATAGAGAAGACCATGGAATTAGTACATGGAATTTCACAGGCAGAATTCTATCTTGCACCGGAAGGCGGACATGTACATCAGTGGGAATATCCTGAGCCATATGACAGTGTTGTAGTGGGATTTTTGATGAAACATACAAATTAAAAAATATATATAATGTAGACCATGAATTGAATTAGAGTTTCATATCATGGATATAAAATTGAAATGAGAGAATGGAGGAAACAAAATAATGTCTATAGATATGAATACGTTGATTAGTCAAATGATTATGTTTTTTGTCATTCTCGGATGTGGTTTTATAGGAGCAAAATTAGGGCTTTTGAAAGCCGAAGTCATTCATGGGTTAAGCAGTCTGCTTATGGGCGTTATCTGTCCGTTGATGCTGATTGCAGTATTTCCGTCAGCAGTGCAGGAGGAAAATGCATGGGATATTGCAAAATCTGTAATTCCCTATGCACTGATTACATATCCGCTGCTTACAGGAGCTGGATTCCTGACAGGAACGTTATTACATTTCCGAGGAGATAAAAGAAAAATCTTTACTGCCCAATGTCTTTTCGGAAATATGGCGTTCTTTGGGCTGCCTCTTGTAAAAGAGATATTTGATCCGGTTGCAGTAGTAGCATTTTCTTTCTGCGTTGTAATAGATAATCTGTTCCTCTGGACAGAAGGAGTATTGCTCACTTCTAAATCAGAAGGAGGACAGGAATTATCCTTGAAGCTGATCATAAAGAAGCTGTCTAATCCTGTTATAGTAGGAGTGCTGATCGGGCTGATGTTGATGATTTTGAAAGTGCCATCAGATTTACTGATTCTTCGAAGCTTTGATACAATAGGAAGCTGTGCAAAGCCACTGGCACTTTTGTATATCGGAGGAACGATTGCACTGATGGAATCAGGATCATTAAAGAAAGCATGGCCAGTTGTATTTGTCATAATCATTAAGCTGATAGTTATGCCGGTTGTCATATTTCGTGTGATGACGTGGCTTGGCGTGAATGATCTTGCGAGAAATATCTGGACGCTGATTATTGCACTTCCGAGTATGGCAAGCATTCCGATTATGGCAGAGAGCTTTGGGTCAACAGAAGCTGATTATGCGGTGCAGGGTGTATTTATTATTACACTGGCAAGTCTGGTAACAATACCGCTTGTGGTGATGCTTTGCAGGTAATAGTAATAGGTATTTAGAATGTATAATTTATAAGGTGAAAGCTTTTATTATAAATGAAAGTTTGAAAACATTACATAAATGTAAAGAATGTTTAGGAAACGATTTAGTTATATTAGAAATAAAAATATTTCCAATACAACGTGAAAGGAGAAATTAAAATGGTAGATCAGAATTGTGCATATTGTGTAGAGGGAGAATTATTAGCAAAATTTGGAATTAAGATTTGTGAACTGGAAAACTCTAAAGTATATCTTTTTAAAGAGCAGAGCCATCCGGGAAGAGTTGTAGTTGCTCATAAGAAACATGTCAGCGAGATTCTGGAGCTGACACCACAAGAGAGAGCAGCATACTTAGAGGAGATTGCAAAGGTATCTGAGGCAATCCACAAAATCTTCAAACCTGCAAAAGTGAACTATGGTGCATATGGAGATACAGGACATCATTTGCATTTCCATCTTGTACCAAAGTATACGGATGAGTATGAGTGGGGAGGCACATTTGAGATGAACCCAGGAAAGAAATTCTTAAGCGATGAAGAATATGCTCAGATGATTGAGAAGATTAAGGCTGAGTTGGTTTAGAAAATGGAAATAGAAAATTGTTATAGAATCTGAGCCGCCTGAGAGTTCAAGCTCCCAGTGCAGAACATTACGATGAGCTATATAAGACGAGAAAAGTGTACGCATAAGCGTGCACTTTTCTTGATTGCCATGTATGTGGTAAAAGGTCTGATGGACTTTTTAGTTTGTGTATCCGGGGAAAGGCTGGGAGATGTCAGACCTTTAAGAACAAGAAGGAATCGAATCACCGGGTTTTAGTTTTATATACGAAAGAGATAATTTATAATCGGGTTTTTCGATTGGTCTTGAGGTATCATGGGATTATTGAATCTATCTGAACGTAAAAATGCTGTATAATATTCGGTATAAAATATATTGAAAGAAGGAAAGAGGTCATGAAAAAAAACATGAAAAAATTGTATTCCTTATTGCTTGTACTGGCATTGACTGTTTCGATGGCTGCAGGATGTGGAAAGACAGAAAAAGGTACAACCAATAGTGACACAAAGAAAGAGGAAGAAGTAAAAAAAGAAGAGGAAAAAATTCCAGAGACAACGTATCCGCTGACAATAAAGGATCAGATTGGTAATGAAGTTACCATTAAGGAACAGCCAAAACGAATTGTTTCTGGATACTATATTTCTTCATCAACATGCCTTGCATTAGGATTGAAGGACAAACTTGTTGCGGTAGAAGAGAAGATTGACCAGAGGCCTATTTACAAGTATGCAGCAGCAGACATTATGGATTCAGTAGGAAATGTTGGATCAGCAAAGGCATTTGATCTGGAAGCATGTCTGGCGGCAGAGCCTGATTTAGTTATTTTGCCAAAGAAAGCACAGGATTATGCAAAGACTCTTACAGACATGGATATTCCAACAATTGTTGTTAGCCCGGAAAGTCATGATGAATTAGTAGAAATGATTAAATTAATAGGTGAAGTTACAAATAGTAATGATAAGGCAACTGCAATGACAGATAAGTATGATGAAATTTTAGACAAAATCAATGGTATGACCAAGAAGTTAAGTGATGATAAGAAACCAGTTGTCTATATGTGTGGAACAAACTCTTATTTGACAACGGCTCCAAAGGATATGTATCAGGCATCTTTAATTGCAACTGCAGGAGGAAAGAATGCAGGAGATGTATTGGATGGCGATTCATGGGTAGACGTTTCTTATGAGCAGATATTAGATATGAATCCGGATTATATTATTATTCCAACGAACAATATGGCAAACGGACAGCCGGATTATACAGCCGAAGATGTTATGGCTGATGCAAATCTTGCAGAGGTAACAGCGGTAAAGAATGGTGATGTTTACAATATGCCGGCGGGGTATGAGGCATGGGATTCACCGGTGCCATCAGGAGTATTAGGTATGCTTTGGATGACAGCTACATTACATCCGGATTTATATTCTATGGATGAATTTGCAGATGATGCGGCAGATTTTTATAAAACATTTTATAACTTTGACATTGATAAATCATCTATTACAAAATAAGATAGTAATATGAAGAATAAGGAACGAAGAAAATTAATAAGGTTATTTAGTGAAATTATTGTGGCAATTTTTATTGCCACAATAATTTCTATATGCATAGGGAAATATTCTATAGCTTTAACTGATATATGGAATATTATCTGTGGAAACGAAAACGTGTCACTTCTGAGCAGAAAAGTATTTTTTACATTGCGCCTTCCGAGAACATTTATGGCGATTATGGCAGGAACCGGACTTGGACTTGCCGGAAGTGTATATCAGATTATTTTCAAAAATCCATTGGCCTCACCAGATATTATAGGAATAGCAGGAGGTGCAAATTTAGGAGCAGCATTGGCAATTGTAGTTTTAACTTCGTCAGGAATGATGGAAATTGCGATGGGATCTTTTATTGGAGGATTTCTTGCAGTTCTTGCAGTAATGTTTCTGGTACGGGCAACTCGGTCTCGCGCCACAGCGACTTATGTACTTGCGGGAATTGTAATAAATGCAGTTTCCAAAGCTGTCATTATGGGGCTGAAATATTTTGCAGATCCGGAAAATGAACTAGCGGCAATGGAATATTGGGAAATGGGGACATTAGGCAACACAACAGCTGCAAAAGTTATGACTGTGTTTCCGCTGTTTTGTGTCGGAGTAATTGGAATTATCCTGTTACGCAGACAAATAGAAATGCTGGCATTGAGTGATAACGAATGCCGGGCACTGGGGATGCGTATTGGAATTGTGCGTACCATTATATTATTATTATCAACACTTCTTGTTGCAGCTATTATATGTGTTACAGGACTTATTTCATTTGTAGGACTGATTGCACCACATATCGCGAAATTAATATTGAAAAGAAATAATTTTAATACCATGGTATTAAGTGGATTTATTGGGGCAATTGTGATATTAGTGGCAGACATATTTGCAAGATTACTATATAGTGTCGAACTTCCGATTTCCATATTAACAACAGTGATTGGTGTTCCTATGCTGATATATTTTCTGTGTGAAAAAGGAAAGGAACAGCTGATATGATGACAGGGCTTAGATTACGGAACATTTCTGTAAACTATGGAGAACGCAAGATTTTGAAGAACTTAAATCTTGATATTCCAAGAGGAGAGTTTTGCGGTCTTTTAGGTTTGAATGGAAGTGGAAAAACTACATTACTCCATGTAGCATGTGGGTTTTTACCCATGCAGGGGGAATGTTATGTAGATGGCGAAAATTGTAAAAATCTTAATGAACGACAGCGTGCAAGAAAAATTGCATTTATACCTCAGATTTGCAGCCTTGCCGGAGGCCGAGATGCTATAGATGTGGTGTTGATGGGATATAATCCCTGGTTGAACATATTGGAATCACCGTCTGTAGAACAAAAAAAGCAGGCACGAGAAATAATGGATAAATTAGGGTGTCTGCATTTGGCAGATAAGGATTTTGGAGAACTTAGCCAGGGGCAAAAACAAATGGTTATACTAGCACGGTGTATTGCACAAAATGCACCTGTTATGCTTATGGATGAACCTGACAGTGCGCTGGATTTTCTGAATAAGCATATCGTACTAGAGAAAATCCGGACCGTAGTCAGAGATGGAAATAAGGCCGGTCTTATCACAATGCACGATCCCAATTTTGCAATGGAATATTGTGACAGACTGTTTTTGCTCAAAGATGGAAAAATCGTTACACAGATACATATGAAGACAGATTCGAAAGAAAAAATAAAAGAAAGTCTGTCCATGATTTATGGGGAAATTGAATTATTGAAAAACGGAAAAGAATATTTGATGGGGAAAAGGCAGGATGTATAAAAAGGATTACGCAAAAGAAATCTGGAAGCTTGCGTATCCAGTTGCATTATTGACACTGATGCAAAAAATAGGCTCCATTTTTGAAGGAATTCTTCTCAGTGTACATAGTACAGAAGAACTTACCATATCTTCTATCTGTGGTCCATACATTTCGATTATTACAACAGTAAGTTATGGATTGGCAATTTCAGTTAATGTCGTCATGGCGAAGATTTTTAAGAATCCGGATAGAAAAAAGGATGCGGGGGATATATTAAAAGGGATATTATTGCTGACCTTTATATTGGGAATTTTGATATCTGTAGTTGTCAGCACGCGGCTGTATTTTGAGTTCGCGAATATGACAAATTTACGTAAAACAGCATATCTATATATGGTTCCGTATCTTCTTGGAAATCCTGTAATCCTTTTATATAGTATTCTGATTGCAGCATTCAGAGGACTGGGAGATTCTAAAACGGGAATGTGGATGACATTTATTGCAGTACCAATACAAGTAGGTACAGCATATTTATTGTATAAACTATTTGGTTTCATAGTTCTGGGATATGGAATGATTTTGTCCCGAATCACAGGGTGTGTGTATGGGATACTGCAATACAACAGATATAATTTAACTGTTTTTACTCATTCAAAAGTGACGATATCCAGAGCCTTAATTCAGGAATTTGTAAAGCTGGCTGCGCCCATAAGCTTATCAAAAGTAATCAGTCCAATAGCAAATGTAGCATTGAATCAGATTATGCTGGCAATGGGAACTAATCTTGTGGCTGTTGCAGGATTGGGGAATCGATTGTCTTTGTTGTTTTATCTTCCGGCAACAGCTGTAGGAAGTGCTGCAGTAACTTTGATTGCCGGAAATAATGATTATAAGGAGCGAAGACAGCTGATAAAGCAGTTGTGTGTGACGAGTGTATTGCCGACAATTGTCATTATCATTGTTGCATTTTTCGTGAGGGGGCAGCTTTCGCAAATGTTAACTGCGGATGCTGCAATGCAGCAGGCTGGAAAAGTATATTGGACAATTAGTCTTTGGGCATATCCGTTTGTAGCAATAGAAATGACAATGACTTCTGTTTTACAGGCACTTGGCTATGGATTCCCGACACTGGCAATTACAATAGTCAGACTGTTAGGTGTGCAGATACCATTGACATATTTGGCGAGGTATGCCAATCTGGGAGCAAAAGGAGTATGGGGAGCTTATGTAGTCAGTAATGTAGTATCTATGAGTGTAAGTGTAGTTTGGGGAATCAAGAAAATGAAAGGAAGAAAATAAAATGAATGCAATAGATATTGTAAAAGAACAAGTAAAGGCATATGAAAAGGGAATTGCACATGCAGTTGTTACTATTGTGCATTCCGATGGCTCTACACCACGTACAAATGGTAAAATGCTTGTATACTCAAATGGGGCAACGAAGGGAACCATTGGAGGCGGGAATGTGGAATGTATAGCAACATCAGATGCATTGCAATGTATTCGAGAAGGGTGTAACCGATTGAAGCAATATGATATGACTTCGGAAGCGTCAGAGACTGGAATGACCTGTGGGGGAAATGTCAGTGTTATGATAGAAGTGTTTACGGTACGTCCTGTTTTGGTTATGTGTGGAGCGGGACATATAGGAGAAGCAGTTTTGCGTCTGGCTTCGTTTGTCGGGTTTGATACGATATTGGTGGACAATCGAGAAGAAAAAGATATTGCTGAAAAAATTGTTCTGGCAGACAGGTTTGTTAAGGTTCATGACTACGAAGAGGATTTAAAAAATGTTGACATACCTGATGGAGCGCATTATGTAATAGCGACACAGGGACATAGCTTTGACGGAGATGCATTAGCGGCTGTGCTGACAAAGAAATATGCATATGTGGGAATGATTGGAAGTTCTTTGAAGATTAAAGCTTTATTTGAAAAGATGGAAGAGAAAGGCATTTCGAAAGAGGAATTAAATAAGGTGTATACTCCGATTGGGCTGGATTTAGGAGGCGAGTCTCCAGAAGAAATTGCAGTATCTATTATCGCAGAAATTCTTATGATAAAAAATGGCCGTACAGGAACACACTGGACGGGAAAGGAAAAATAGTATGAATAAAATAGCGATTCTCGATGCTGCGACTCAATCTGTACAATATCAGGATGATGATGGAACGGAATATGGACGTGGACTTGCGGTGAAATTGCTGAAGCAATATATGACTGATAATGTGTTTGTGATAACTCCGGGGCTTTTGACAGGTACACCTGTGCCTTGTGCTACGAGGGCAACAATTGTTGGGAAAAGTAAAGAAGAACGGGAGATTTGTGTCAGCAACATTTCAGGAGACTTTCCACAAAAACTGGCTTCTATGCATTTATCAGGTATTGTGATTAAAGGAAGCTGTAAAGATAAAAATACAATTATTCACATAGAAGAACAAAAAATTTCATTTTTGGATTTTCCAGAATTACAGGGGAAAAGTTGTAAAGAGATGGTATTCTGTATTCGTGAAAAATGGGGGAGGGAATGTGCCATTATCGGGAGAGGACCAGCTTCTGATCACTATTATCCTATAAGTAGTCTGTTTGTTACTTATCCGTATGGGAAACCGGAATACAGTTGTCCTCGAAGTAGTACAGGGGCAGGACTTGCAAAAATAGGAATCCGGGCAATTGTGCTGGAACGGAATCAGTATTTTCGGGGAGCCTGTGAAAACAGGGAAGGGCTTCAAAGCAGCGGTAAGCGGTTGGCAAAATATATTTTGGACGATCCAATCTGTGGAGGAGCATTGCCCGGACTGGGGTCTATTACATTGCTTCACCTTTTAAAAAATGAGAAGAATCTAGAAGAACTCTTACAGGAGAAGAGAAAAGAAGAGAAGGAAGAAATAGAAAAAAGTGGGGAAAGAATCAATTATTGCTGTGCGCCTATGTGTGTTATCGGATGTCTGAACCGACACAGCAAAGGGAATGGAAACATTTATTCATCACCAGAGGAATCCGAAATTAAGGCAGCAATTGAGCGATGTTTTGCACAGGATATGGAAAAGGAACAGTTAGAGTCATGTACTACATATTTATCCCAGAAAGGTATGGAATCAGGATTGAATATGATAGAACTCGTATTTGCTATGAGGTTATATTTTGACGCTGAAAAAGAAAAACCTTCTTTGGAACAGATTCTTCAATTAGTTAGAGAAGTTGAGGCAGCTACTGTGTTGGGACGAGTTCTTGCAGGGGGAACCAGACGCGTGTGTGAAGTGTTTTCCGATGAAACACAAATCCAGGGAAGAGCGACGAAAAAAGCAGTGACGAAGGAACGAGATTATCAGTTAAAAATAGATCTGGAATTGTTGTACCAGGAAATATTTTTGTTTGAGAATCTGGGTATATGTATATTTAGCTCTTTTGCATTACTGAATAAAGAGGAACCATTACGGTTGCTGGCAGAACTATATAAGGACAAAACGGGCAGAGAGATTACAGTAGAAGAAATGCTTCAATATTCTGCGCAATGTTTAAAACAGGAAGAGGAACTATGGAAAGAACTTAATATAGGAAATAATATCAAAGCAATACCAGAATTTGTTAAGGTATTATATAATTATTTTGAAAATACAAAAAATTAGTGCCTGAATATGAATGAAATAGGATTAACATGAATAATTTAAATTTGAAACAATTGGAAACATTTGTAACAGTTGCGGAAAAAGGAAGCTTTACGAAGGCGGCAAATGCTCTTTATATGGCGCAGTCTACAGTCAGTAATCATATACAGCAATTAGAAGAATCGTTAGGATTGATTCTTTTTGCTCGAGATATGAAAAGAAATATAAGTCTGACTCCCGATGGGAATCGAATTTATCAATTTGCAAAAGAAATATTACTGCGCTGCTCTGAATTGGAAGAAACAATACTGGAAAATAAAAAAAGTCAGTTAATTATTGGAGCGTCCACAGTGCCAACAGAAAGTATATTGCCAGAATTAATACATAAATTTATAAAAACACATCCTAATTGTCGATTTGTTGTAAAAAACGGGGACAGTGACCAGATTCAGAGAATGTTGACTGATGGAGAAATATCAATAGGGTTTGTAGGGACATCTGATAATCGCCAGGAAATTATTTATGAAAAGATTACGGAGGACAGATTTGTAATGATTACTCCGAATACACCAGGTTATGTGAAACTGCATGAACAAGGTGTGTATGGAAAAGAATTATTAAATAAACCTTTGATATTTAGAGAAAATGGTTCGGGAACACAGAAACTTATTGATAATTATCTGGGGAGTATGGATGTGACAGAAGATAATTTAAATATTGTAGCATACGTATCTAGTTCTCAATTACAGAAAGATCTGGTGAAAATGGGGACAGGAGTGGCTATTCTTTCCGAATATTCTACGAGAGATCTGGTGTCGTCAGGAAGAGTACTCAGATTTGAAATGGAGCGAAACTGCCTGAGCAGAAATATTTATATGGCAAAGGATAAAAAGGGAATCCTGAATTCTCTCGCATTGGAATTTGATAAATTTGTAAAATCTAATTTTAAATTAAATTAATAATGGCTATTGCTACTATTGGTTCACACATAATAGGAGTGGAATAAGTTTAGTTTAATTCAACATTTCTTTCAGGAAAGACAATTTACAGATATGGTATCAATGGTATTATAGAGGAAGGGATGAAAACAGATTGTGTGGAAGATGTAAAAGATATAGCAGGATTGAATGAAAAATAGTCATAAAAATACTATACTAAGAGAGGGTGCAATGGTTGTGTTACCAACTATAGCACCCTCTCTTCAGGTGGATTCAAGAATGCTAAAGCATTCTTGAATTATTTTACAGGCAGGAAGCGTAAGCTGCTTCTGCACCTTCTTCACGGATCTTCTTAAGATCAGCGACAATCAGTTCTTCCAGTCCTTTGATTTCTGTCAAATCCTGATCCCACATATCTTTGTTGGAAAGTACAGCTTTTACAAGTTCTTCTGCACTGTCATCTTTGTGTGCATAGTAGAAGTCAAGTGCCCATGCATCGTCCTGTACTTTGTACTCATTTCCTTTTGGTCTCTTGCATACCAAAGCTGCATCTTCACGTCTCTGAATATCATTTGAGTAGAATGCAATGTAAGCTGCAAGGCTCATTGCCAGGCAAGTAGGAATCTCACCTTTTTCGTTGATATACTCAAGGAATGAAGGCATGTTACGAGCTTTCCACTTAGATGTTGAGTTCAGAGAAATGCTCATAAGCTCATGATTTACAAATGGGTTGTTAAATCTGTCTGATACAGCAGCTGCAAAGTCAAGCAGATCCTGTTTGTCCAGTGGAAGCGTAGGGATAATCTCATCGTAAAGCATTTTGTTCATGAAGCCTTTGATCGTTTCGTTGTGCATGCAGTCACGAACGATGTCCTGTCCAGACAGGTAAGCACCAAGAACGAAACCTGTATGAGCACCGTTCAGGATACGAACTTTTCTCTTCTTGTATGGAGTAACATCCTCTACAACATGTACATTTAAACCGGCTTTCTTGAATGGAAGCTTATCTTCAAGACCTGCAGGTCCTTCGATGATCCATACACCAAAGATCTCGCCGACATCAATCAATTCATCGTGATATCCATTTGCTTCTTCCATTTTCTTAACTTCTTCTGCATCACGTACGCGTCCTGGAACGATACGGTCTACCAGTGTAGAACAGAATGTGTTCTTCTCATTGATCCATGTTTTGAATTCTTCTTCAAGTCCCCAGTCATCAATGTACTCGTTGACACATTTCTGGAGTTCTTTACCATTGTTGTCGATCAGCTCACAGCTTAAAACTACAACGCCATCTTTACCTGCTTTGTAACGCTCATAAAGTACACGTGTCAGTTTGGCAGGGAAGCTGATTGGAGGACACTGGTCAAATTTGCTTTCTGACTCGTGTACGATACCGGCTTCTGTTGTGTTGGATACGATATACTCAAGGTCGTCACTCTTGGCAAGCTCAAGAACTGCGTCGAAATCATCATATGGATTGATACATCTGCTTGCAGAAGAGATGACACGTTTTAAGTCAACTTTCTCCCCTTTTTCACTTCCGCGAAGGTACAGTGTGTAAAGTCCTTCCTGGTCGTTGATGAGTTTTGTAAGTCCCTGTGCGATTGGCTGAACTAATACAACTTTTCCGTTCCAGTCAGCTTTTTCATTTGCACAGTCAAAGAAATAATCTACAAATGCACGAAGGAAGTTTCCTTCTCCGAACTGCATAACTTTCTCTGGTGCGGATTCTTTGATATATCCGTTATAACCTGATTTCTTAAGAACTTCGTAATTTAATGTTTCCATGATTGAGTTTCTTCCTTTCTTAAATTGATGAGATATGATTTTTACAATGTTACACCCTGTTTAAAGATTGCCATATCGTGGAATCCGGCGATTTCGGATTTTACTTCTTTACCGGAAGCAACTGCGATAACTTCATCGAACAGTTTTTCTGCCAGTTCAGGAAGAGTATCCCCTTCTACCAGGGTTCCACAGTTAAAGTCGATCCAATTCTGTTTTCTGTTATTTAATGAAGAATTGGTAGAAATCTTCATAGTTGGTACAGGACATGCGAACGGTGTTCCACGACCTGTAGTAAACAGTACAATGTGTGCACCGGAAGCAGCCAGTGCAGTAGAAGCAACCAAGTCATTTCCAGGAGCACTTAAGAGGTTCAGACCTTTTGTCTTAACCTGTTCTGCATAAGACAGTACGTCCATGACCGGAGCACTTCCGGATTTCTGAGTACAGCCAAGAGACTTGTCCTCAAGAGTGGAGATACCCCCTTTTTTATTTCCAGGAGACGGGTTTTCATAAATTGTCTGATTGTGACTCTGGAAATATTGTTTAAAGTTATTGATCAGATCAACTGTCTTTTCAAATAATACTTCGTCTTCACAACGGTTCATTAGCTGAGTCTCAGCACCGAACATCTCAGGTACTTCTGTAAGAACAGTACTTCCGCCTTTGGAGATAAGAAGATCGGAAAATGCTCCTACGACCGGGTTGGCTGTGATACCGGAAAGTCCGTCAGAGCCACCGCATTTCATACCAATGACCAGTTCGCTGCAGTCAATGTCTTCACGTTCAAAGCTTCCAACATAAGCGGACAGATCTTCGAGAATGTTAAGTGCATCAGCAATCTCATCTTCACTTTCCTGAGCAACAAGGAAACGGACACGTTTCGGATCATAGTCGCCGATGTAATTCTTCAGTACATCAATATTACTGTTCTCGCAGCCGAGTCCAAGAACAAGGACACCGCCGGCATTCGGATGATTGATCAGATCAGACAGAATCTTGCGGGTATTCTCCTGATCATCTCCCATCTGGGAGCATCCATAAGGATGTGGGAATGCAAAAATTCCTTCTACAGATCCCTGTACATACTTCTGAGCCTTGCGTTCGATCGCAGTAGCAACGTTATTTACACAGCCTACAGTCGGAATAATCCAGATTTCATTACGGATGCCGACTTTTCCGTTCGGTCTGCGGTATCCTCTGAAAGTGCAAGGAGCTGTCGGGGTAAGTTCTGTAACAGAACGATCATAGGTGTAAGTAAGCAGATCTCCAAGTCCAGTCCGAATATTATGTGTGTGAATCCAGCTTCCGCAGCTGATGTTCTCCTTTGCAAGACCGATTGGACAGCCATACTTGATAACCTGAGCATCAGCAGGAATATCAGTCAGAGCAAACTTGTGTCCCTGGGGAATGTCCTCACGGAGAGTAACCTCTGTACCGTCCACATCTAATGTACGATTTGCAGATAAAGGAGTAAGTGCAACTGCAACGTTATCATTCTGGTGAATTTTGATAAATTCTTTCATGATAAAATCCTTTCTCTTAAAAAATGATGTTAGTACTAGTAAATGATGAAGGAGACATTAAAAATTCTAATCATCATGAACTCACGATGAAAGGTATATCTCCGACATCTGAATTTGTTATAAAATAAACGTGTAAGCGCTTACACTAAAAATACATCATTTTGATGTTTAGGTCAATAAAAATGACAAATCAATTTTGCCCAAAAAGCATTTTTGGAAAAATGCACAAAAACAAGATAACAAATTTGTCGAAAAGATTGCTTAAAAACCATTGATTTCATATGTGTAGTTGGGGTAAAATGTAATAAATGTAAGCGTTTACAATATAGACGATGCAAGCATAAAACACAGGAGGAAAGAAAAATGAAGAAATTTATGGACGAGGATTTTCTATTAACAAGTGATGCGGCAAAAAAACTTTATCATGATTATGCAGAGAACATGCCGATTGTAGATTATCATTGCCATATTAACCCACAGGAGATCTGTGAAGATAGAAAGTTTGAAAATATCACACAGGTATGGCTCGGAGGAGACCACTACAAGTGGCGTCAGATGCGTTCCAATGGTGTAGATGAGAAATATATCACAGGTGATGCTACAGATCGTGAAAAATTCCAGAAATGGGCTGAGACTCTTGAAAAACTGATCGGTAATCCACTGTATCACTGGAGTCATCTGGAGTTAAAGAGATACTTCGGATATGAAGGATACTTAAACGGTGAGACAGCAGAGGAAGTATGGAATCTTTGCAATGAGAAGCTTGCACAGGATGATATGACCGTAAGAAATATCATTAAAAAGTCAAATGTAAAATTAATCTGTACAACAGATGATCCGATTGACACTCTTGAATATCATGAGAAACTTGCAAAAGACGATACATTTGATGTAAAGGTACTTCCGGCATGGAGACCAGATAAGGCTATGAATCTGGAGAAACCAGAGTATCTTGATTACCTTAAAAAGTTAAGTGAAGTCAGTGGAATTGAAGTAAAGAGCTTCAAGACTCTGATCGAGGCGCTTGTAAAACGTATGGACTATTTCCAGGAGAGAGGCTGCTCTGTATCAGATCATGCTCTTGAGTATGTAATGTACGCACCGGCTTCCGAGGAAGAAATCGAGGCAATCTACAGCAAACGTCTTGCAGGTGGAGAAATCACAAAAGAAGAGGAACTGAAAGCAAAGACAGCCTTTATTCTTGCAGTTGGAAAAGAATATCATAAACGTGACTGGGTAATGCAGCTTCATTATGGCTGCAAACGTGACAATAATGTAGTACGTTATAAACAGCTTGGACCAGATACAGGATATGACTGCATCAATAACTATGCACCATCTTCAGAAATGGCAGATATGTTAAATGCACTGTCTGATACAGATGCACTTCCTAAGACAATTCTGTACTCTCTGAATCCGAACGACAATGAGTCTATCGGAACAATCATCGGATGCTTCCAGAATGAGAAGACCGTTGGAAGAATCCAGCAGGGTAGTGCATGGTGGTTCAATGATCACAAAGTTGGAATGACAGCTCAGATGACATCACTTGCAAACCTTGGTATTTTAAGTAACTTTGTAGGAATGCTTACAGATTCCAGAAGTTTCTTATCTTACACACGTCATGAATATTTCAGACGTATCCTTTGCGAGCTGATTGGAGGATGGGTAGATAACGGAGAGTATCCGGATGATTACAAGACACTGGAAAAGATTGTAAAGGGAATTTCTTACAACAATGCAGTGGAGTACTTTAAATTTGACGTATAGGAATTAGAAGCGTAGTAGGAGTTTTTGCATATGGCAGTGAACATTTATGATGTCGCAAAATTATCGGGAGTGTCCATTGCGACGGTTTCAAGAGTGGTAAATGGAAGTACAAAGGTCAGTGAGAAGACCAGAAGAAAGGTTCTTGATGTGATGGAACAGTGTGGCTATACGCCAAATGTGTTTGCAAGGGGACTTGGACTGGATTCTATGAAGACCATCGGGATTTTGTGCCCGGATATATCGGATGCATTTATTGCACAGGCAGTGGCATTCCTTGAAGAACGTCTGCATCAGTATGAATATGACTGTATTCTGGGATGTAGCGGTTACGACCTGGAAGCGAAAGAGGCACATACGAAGATGTTACTGTCGAAGCGGATTGATGCGCTTATTCTGGTAAGTTCTACTTACGCAGGTCGGGAAGGTCACCCGGAAGATGTGGAATACATAAAAGAAGCTGCAAAGCAGACACCGGTATTTCTGATCAATGGATTCGTAGAAGGAAAGAATATCTACTGTTCTTTTTGTGATGATTTTAAGGCAACATATGATGTGACGAGTGGATTTATCCGTCGAGGAAAGAAGAAAATCTTATTCTTGTGTGATTCCTATTCATACAGCGCATCGAAGAAGATGGCGGGGTATGAGGCCGCTCTTCGCGATGCCGGATATCCGATTCGCGGAGAATTAAAGTTCTATACAAAGAACAGGATTCATCATGTCAGGGATATGCTTCTTTCACATAAGAATCTGAAGTTTGACAGTGTTGTTGCAACGGATGACGGACTCGCGATTGGAGCACTTAAGTATGCGAATGTGAAAGGACTTAAAGTACCAGATGATATTGAAATTGCAGGATATAATAATTCGCAGCTTTCGGTAGGCTGTGAACCGGAATTAACTTCTGTGGACAATCATCTGGAGAAGATGTGTAATGACACTGTAGATTATATGTTAAGGGTTCTGCAGGGAGATACTGATGTGCCACCGCAGAATGAAGTTGTATGCGAAATCAAAAAGAGATGTACGACGGATTTTTAAAATATGAAACTTAAAAATTAATTAAGAAAGTTTTTTGATTAAAAAGAAATAAAATAATTGCCAGATAACGACTCTAGGAAATATATCGTTATCTGGCATTTCTTATTCTCTACAATGATTCATGATAAAAAGCTATTTATAATTCGCTCTGTTCAATTAAAAGGTTACTGTCCCAATTCAGCAAGTAACTGCTTTTTAGTATTTAATAGAAGCTTTTTATATTGGGTAATTTGCTTATCTTTCATGCGGTCCTTTGGAGCAGAGATGCTGATAGCATATGGCAATTTGTGGTGTACACAGCCAAGGGATACAGCAATGCACCGGACTCCGATTTCCATCTCCTCATTATCCATGGAATATCCGTTGTTACGAATTGCACCGATGACCTCTAAAAAGGTATTGTAGTCAGTAACGGTATTGGCTGTATAAGTGCGTAATTCGCTCTGTTCCCAAATCTGACGGATCTGGTCATCATCCATATCAGCAAGAATTGCCTTACCGACACCGGAACAGTAAAGAGGGATTGTTTTTCCGACCATAGATACCATACGAACAGAATTATGCGGTGCTTCTACTTTATCGATATAGACAGCGTTGATTCCTTCCATCTGTACGAGGTGAACAGTTTCGCCGGTCTGTTCAGCAAGATCCTGAATGTAAGGCCTTGCAATATCAATGAGACTGTTATGTGAAAGAACCTGATTAGAAAGACTGCAGATCTTAAAGGTAAGACTGTACTTGGAAGTATCCGGATCTTGTTTTACATAGTCCATGCAAATTAAGGAATTTAAAATGCGATGGACCGTACTTTTATTTAATTCCAGTTCATTACTGATATCAAGAAGACCGGAAGGTCCGGATCTGGCAAGCAGTTCAATAGTCCGGAAAATTCGGTCAGAGACCTGGATTGGATTTTTTTCACTCAATGTTATGACTCCTTAGATAAAACTATTTACAGTGGGATAACAGAGTTCCTCACTGTCTGTCATCTATTGTAGCATGATATAGAAGAAAGAGCAAAAAAAACTTGACTTTTTTATGAGTTCGTGTATAATTCATAGTAAAGAAAGGTTCACAATATGAAAATAGATTTCATAATGTGAAACCAAACATATAACCCCATAAGTAATTATATATCATCATCAGAACAGGCAGTCCAAAAGGACTGCCTGTTCACTTTCAAGAATGCTATTTATTCAAAATAAGAATGCTTAAATTGCCTTCATGGGTTGTTATCTGTCAGTGTTCTGCATAGATAAAATCTGGTCGATAATGTGGAATGCAACCTCTTCTTTATTCATAATTGGAAGTTCCAGAACTTCTGTATCTGTAATCATTGTGACAACATTGGTGTCCGTCTCAAATCCAGCTCCGTCAACTTTCAGATTATTTGCAACAACCATGTCAAGGTTCTTTTTTGCCAGCTTCTTTCTGGAATTCTCCAGCATATTTTCCGTTTCCATAGAGAAGCCGCAGAGGAATTGGCCGGGAACTTTATGTTCTCCAAGATATTTTAAAATATCATCTGTACGTTCCAGCTCAATGGAAGTGGAAGAATCCGATTTTTTGATTTTCTCATCAGCTATGTGGACTGGCCGGTAATCAGCAACAGCGGCAGCTTTGAAGATCATGTCCATACCGGCACTTCTTGCAGTAACCTCTTCGTACATATCTTTAGCAGAGATGACAGGGACGGTCGTTATAAATGGCGGTGGAGTAAGGGCAGTTTTACCTGTGACTAAAGTTACATCTGCACCGCGAAGCATACACACTTTCGCGAGGCTGTAGCCCATTTTCCCGGAGGAATGGTTGGTGATATAACGCACTGGATCGATTGCCTCCTGAGTAGGACCGGCGGTGACCAGTACTTTTTTCCCACGCAAGTCTTTTTTACATGCTATACATTTTAAAATATATTCGAATAAATCTTCTGGTTCCGGCATCTTTCCGGCACCGACATCACCACAGGCAAGCCGGCCATTAGCCGGAGTGATGACCTCCATACCATATTTTTTAAGGAGCTTTAGATTGTCCTGAGTGACAGGATTCTCATACATTCCTGTATTCATGGCAGGAGCAATGATCTTAGGAGCTTTGCTTGCGAGAATAGTTGTAGTGAGCATATCATCAGCCAGTCCGTGTGCAAGTTTTGCAATTACATTTGCAGTTGCCGGAGCAACCATGATGACGTCTGCTTTCTGAGCAAGAGCAACGTGTTCTACTTTGAATTCAAAATTGCGGTCGAAAGTATCTACAATACATTTATTGCGCGTCAACGTTTCAAATGTGATTGGATTAATAAAATTAGTGGCATTCTGGGTCATAATAACATGAACACAGGCACCGGTCTTTACAAGACGGCTGGCAAGCATGGCACTTTTATATGCAGCAATCCCACCGGTAACACCTAATAGAATGGTTTTATCTTTTAACATCATAGAAATAAACCTCTTTCTCTTTGTATGATTTATATTGATGTTGGGGGCAAAAGCCCCAACTATGATGCCTACGGATTGTTCCGTGCTTTGCACTTCCACAATCCTCCCAATTATTCGCATATCGTGGGATTGCCATCCCACTTTTAGGCTCATATTGGGGCGGGTCCCAAGGTCTTTCATCCACTTATGAGCAAGCTCATGTGGATTTAGACCTTTTGACCCTGGCATCTTTATATTTCAACTATAGCGTGTTTGGCAGTCTCTTGCAAGATGAGGAGACACAAAGGGATGACTTTTTTTTGAGAAAATGTTAAAATTAGTGAAACAGTTCTGGAATATCAGGATATTTAGAGAGAGGAGAAAAGAATATGAAAAAAGCAGCGGTATTTTTGATGATATTAACGATAAGTGTTTCTAGCGCAGCGTGTGGCAATAAAGAAAAGGATGATAATCAGGCAGATGCGAAGACGGAACGAAGCCAGAATGCAGACAATTCTAAAGATAATGATAAAAGTGATACTCAGACGAAAGCGGCAGACAATAAGATGTACGAGTTATCTTCGGAGGACGATGTATGGACTATAAAAGTATCTGCACCAAAAGGATGTTCAGAGACAGACTTTTCTTCGGACACGGCAAGAGCATTTGAACGTATTGGAAATGTAGATGGAAGCAGTCTGCAATATGTGATGACTCTTAGGAATGCAGATATTTCCACTGTAGAAAGTGATATGAAGGAAGAAGTACAATATCTGTATACTGCAAATTCTGATGATACGATTCCGGCAATGGATACACAGAGCAGTGAATACAATGGGAAAATGTGGAATTATTTTTCCTATAATATGGAAGAGTTGAGTGGTTATCGTGTCTGGGTAGAATTGTCAGATGGTGATGTGTTTGCCTGTACAGTTGAGTGGATTGGAGAAGAGGAGACACCGGATGATATTGATACGGTCATCAAGACATTGTCTTCCTGTATTGCCGACTATGATGTATAGATTCTTCTTGAAAAGAAATGTACTTAATTTAATACTTGTATCTATAGTAGAACAGATGTTATAATTACTCGGTAATTGTATTGTATCCTGCATGGCAGGAATGATAACAAGGAGGTAATTGAATAATGAAAACAAAAAAACACGACACTCAGTGGATGGTCAGTGTTGCACTTATGGCAGCAATTGTCATTCTTCTGGCGAACACACCGCTTGGAATGATCCAGCTTCCAATTATTAAGGCGACAACCGTACACATCCCGGTAATCATCGGAGCAATTCTGTTGGGACCGTCAGCAGGGGCAATTCTTGGATTTGTGTTTGGTGTATGTTCATTGGTGAGCAACACAATGGCACCAACCCTTTTGTCTTTTGCGTTTTCTCCGTTCATGAGCACTACTGGAATTCCGGGAGCAATCAAGGCAATCTGGATTTCTGTAGGATGCCGTATGTTGATTGGAATCGCAGCCGGATGGTTATGGATTCTCTTTAACAAACTGAAAGTGAATCAGATCATTGCACTTCCAATCGTTGGATTCGTCGGATCTATGGTGAATACGATCACAGTTATGGGAAGTATTTATCTGTTATTTGCACAGCAGTATGCACAGGCAAAGGATGTAGCAATAAGCGCTGTATGGGGACTTGTTATGGGAACTGTTACAGCATCTGGTATTCCGGAAGCAATTGCAGCAGCAGTACTGGTGCTTGCAATCGGAAAAGTGCTGATCCAGGTATTAAAAAGAATGAATTTTTCATTTATTGACGCACAGACAGCAAAATAAACACTTAAATAAGCACTAATACGCCCCGCGGAAATTACCGTGGGGCGTTTGTATAATTTTCAATATTGTTAGAATTACGGATCTGGTAATGGTCTGTGATGGTATTACAGGAAGGGATATTCAAAATATTGTACAAAAAAATTAAAAAAGAGGACAGGACAATTTTGGAATTACAACAAAAATGGACCGATGGCTTTTGTAGCAAAACTTCGGAATGGGATTTTTAGAAATACAGGGGCATGCCTTTCTCCTGTCAATGCCTATCTGAATCTGATCGGTATTGAAACACTTGGACTTAGAATGGAACGTGAGTGCCAAAATGCACTGGAACTTGCACACTGGATTGCAGAGAATTATTCTGATATAATAGTAAATTATCCGGGACTGGAAAGTAGTTCCTGGCATCATGTTGCAAAAGAACAGTTTGAACATGGATATGGCGCAATTCTTACACTTCGCGTAGGAAGTAAAGAAAAGGCATTTAAATTTATTGACAGTCTTACAATCCCGTATATCATTTCCAACATAGGAGATACAAAGACGCTTAAAAATCAGAGACTAATCAGGAACAAGGTACAGGAGGAGAATGAAAATGGCAGAAAAGGTTGATTATGCTGCATTAAAAAAAGGTGGATTTATGAGACAAAAGCAGAAAGGTTGTTTTTCCTTAAGACTTGCAGTTGTGGGAGGAAATCTGACTGCTGAAAATATAAAGACAGTTGCAGAGGTGGCTGAAAAGTATGGACATGGATATGTGCATATGACTTCCAGGCAGGGAATTGAGATTCCATTTATAAAAGTAGAAGATATCAATGAAGTAAAAGAAGAGCTTGCAAAAGGAGGAGTCGGAACAGGTGTCTGTGGACCGAGAGTCCGTACAATCACAGCCTGTCAGGGCGCAGCTATCTGTCCAAGTGGCTGCATTGATACTTATACACTGGCAAAGGAATTAGATGCAAGATATTTTGGAAGAGAACTTCCTCATAAATTCAAATTTGGTGTTACAGGCTGCCAGAACAACTGCCTGAAAGCAGAGGAGAACGATGTTGGAATCAAAGGAGGCATGACAGTTGAGTGCAATCATGATGACTGTATCCAGTGTGGCGTGTGTGTAAAAGCCTGTCGCGAAGGAGCACTTCGCATGGAAGATGGAAAAATCGTCATCGATAGAGAAAAATGTAATAACTGTGCACGATGTGTAAAGAGCTGTCCAACAGACGCGTGGGTCGGCGAGCCGGGTTATATTGTTTCCTTTGGTGGATTGTTTGGAAATAAGATTTATAAAGGTGAACAGATTGTTCCGATCATCCGTGATAAAGAAACTCTTTTCAGAGTCACAGATGCGGCTATTTCATTTTTTGAAAAGCATGCAAATGCAGGTGAGCGTTTCCGACTGACACTTGAGAGAATCGGAAAGGAAGAATTCAAAAAAGAGGTTCGGGCTGCTTACGAAGGCAGATAGGTGTACTGACAAACAAAATGAAGATAAGAATCGAAAAGGAGAGAAAGAGCATGGCAGAAATACAATTTGACGACCAGGTAGATATTACAGATAAGGTTTGCCCACTCACATTTGTAAAAGCTAAAGTAGCAATTGAAGAGCTGGATGATGGTGAAGTCCTTGCAATTCGAATGAATGACGGAGAGCCTGTTCAGAATGTTCCAAGAAGTATGAAAGAAGAAGGACATAAAATCTTAAAGCTTGAGGATAATGCGGACGGAACTTATACACTGTATGTCAGAAAGGTAGAAGAATAATATGGCAGTACGGATCAACAAGGCTGATTTTGAAGAGAAAGTTTTAAAGAGCGATCTTCCGGTCATCGTAGATTTTTATTCTGATTCTTGCATAGCGTGTAAAAAGCTTGCACCGGTATTGGGAGATGTAGAAGATGATTATGAAGGAAAATTATATGTATATAAGGTGAATACCAATTTTGATAAAGAGCTGGCAAAAGAATATCATATAGCAGCGAATCCAACCCTTCTCTTTGTAAAAAATGCAGAAGTATTAGATCGAAAAATAGGAGCACACACTCTGGCAGAGCTTAAGACCTGGGTGGAAGCTTTACTGTAATAATATGGGTCAGGAGGAAGACATTATGATAATCGTAGTTTCAGGAGAAAAGAAAGAAGTAAAGGATAATCTGACATTACCGGAGTTGATCGAGCAGGAAAATGTAGAGATGCCAGAGTATGTAACGGTATCTATTAATGAAGAGTTTGTTCCTTCAGATGAGAAAGAGACAACCGTATTAAAAGAAGGAGACGTTGTAGAATTTCTTTATTTCATGGGAGGTGGATGTTAATGGCAATGACAGATGAACAGATTGAACGTTATTCCCGCCATATTATTCTAAAAGAAGTAGGCGCAAAAGGTCAGAAGAAGTTGCTGAAAGGGAAAGTTCTGATTATTGGAGCCGGTGGTCTTGGGGCTCCGGCAGCTATGTACCTTGCAGCAGCAGGAGTTGGAACAATCGGAATTGTAGATGCAGATGAAGTTGATCTGTCCAATCTTCAGAGACAGATTATCCATACAACAGCAGATGTAGGAAAAGCAAAGGTCAGATCGGCAAAAGAGACAATGAATGCCATGAATCCGGACGTTACAGTCAATACATACCGCATGTTCGTGGATTCTGCGAATATCAGAGAACTGATCCGGGATTATGATTTTATTATTGACGGAACAGATAATTTTCCGGCAAAATTCCTGATCAACGATGCATGTGTACTGGAGAAGAAACCATTTTCACATGCAGGAATTATCCGTTTTAAAGGTCAGCTTATGACATATGTTCCGGGAGAAGGGCCATGTTACAGATGTGTATTTAAAAATCCACCACCGAAGGATGCAGTTCCAACCTGCAAGCAGGCAGGTGTCATTGGAGCTATGGGTGGAGTCATTGGTTCCCTTCAAGCTATGGAAGCAATCAAATATTTGCTGGGAGTTGGAGATTTATTGACAGGTGCGCTGCTTACTTTTGACGCTCTGACGATGGAATTTCATAAAATTAAGCTTCCAAAAGATACTCATAACTGTGCAGTGTGCGGAGATCACCCGACAATTCTTGAGCCGATTGATTACGAACAGGAAGTATGTGAGGAGACAGCAGGCAGATTTGATGCACCAAGAAAAGAAGAGTAATTTGTAATCAGTGAAGAGGTATAAGTATGGCAATTATAAGAATGAAATATACACTTCTTGATGAGATTGCCCGGTATGCAACCGGGCATCTTCCAGAAGAAGCCTGCGGACTGATTGCAGGAAGCGAAGATGAAAATGGTCGTTTAATTGAAAAAGTTTATTACCTGACAAATGTTGATCATGCAGAGGATCATTTTACACTGGATCCGAAAGAACAACTGTCAGCAATCAAAGATATGAGGGCGAATGGATTAAAACCACTTGGTAACTGGCATTCACATCCATCCAGTCCGTCCAGACCGTCGCAGGAGGATATCAAACTTGCATTTGATTCCAATGCCAGCTATATGATCATATCATTTATGGCAGAAAATCCAGTGTTGAATTCTTTCCATATAGAAAAGGGTCAGGTGGAAAAAGAGGATTTGCGAATTTATTCAGATGAATATTATTTCTAAGTATAGTAAAAAGGAATAAAAAATGAAATTAAAAACGAAAGAATTGACAACCTGTGCACTGTTTGCAGCTTTGATCGCAATCGGTGCATTTATAAAAGTTGATATACCATTGCCAATGTACACCATGCACTTTACATTTCAATGGTTTTTTGTGTTGATGGCAGGTTTTCTGCTTGGTGCAAAACTTGCAACGGTTAGTGTGATCGTGTATCTTAGCATTGGCCTTGTCGGAGTTCCGGTATTTGCTGCCGGAGGTGGACCTGCATACATTTTCAGACCAGGATTTGGATTCTTACTTGGTTTTGTACTGGCAGCATTTGTCATTGGTACTATTACAGAAAAAGTAGGAAAAAATCATAAGGGAATGTTCTTAATGGCATCAGTTGCGGGACTGGTGACTTATTATACGATTGGAGCAATTTACTTTTATTGTATAAATAATTTTTATGCAGCAACTCCTGTGAGCTGGAGCGTTGTAGTTGTGGAATATTGTCTGATTACGATTGCACCGGATTTTATATTATGTGTATTGGCGACAGCATTTTCCTTAAAGCTCCGTCCAGTATTTCTTGGGATGATGCATGAGTATAGTATGGATCGGAAAGTGGTGTAATATGGCGTATTTTCCTATGTTTGTGAACTTGAAGGATCAGCCGTGCCTGGTGGTCGGCGGAGGGATGGTGGCATACCGGAAAGTGAAAGTACTTCTGGATTTTGAAGCCAGAGTGGTTGTAGTCGGAGAGAATATCTGCGATAAAATCAATGAAATTGTAAAAAAAAGTAATCAGTTAGAATTACAAAAAAAGTGTTTTGAAGATGCAGATTGTGATAATATGTTTATGGTGATCGCTGCAACAGATGATAAAGAATTGAATCACCATATTGCGGGAATCTGTAATTCAAAAGGAATTATGGTAAATGCTGTGGACCAGAAAGAGGACTGCAGCTTTATCTTTTCTTCATATATAAAAGAAAAAAATCTTATTGCAGCATTTTCGAGTGGTGGAAACAGCCCTGTGCTGGCACAATATTTAAAAAGTCAGGAAAAGGAGATCCTGACACCATTTCTTGGAGAATTGAATGAATATATGGGGAAGATCAGAAAGCGTGTGATAGAAAAGTATGACACAGAAGAAAAACGAAAAGAAATATTTAAAGAAATAGTAAATACAGCCATTGAAAATGGAGAATTGCCACAGGAGTAGATATGAGATACCGGGTAGGAACAAGAGGATCAAAGCTGGCGCTTGCCCAGACAAAGCAGGTTATTGAAAAATTAAAAAGTGCATTTCCGGAAGATGAATTTGATGTAGTAATCATAAAAACGACCGGAGATATGGATCAGAAAAGCCGGCTTGACCAGATTGGATCAAAGGGCATATTTGTAAAAGAAATTGAGGAAGAACTTTTGGAAGAGAAGATTCATCTTGCAGTACACTCTATGAAAGACATGCCAGATACAACGGCAGATGGATTAATATTTGCAAAGGCATGGAAGCGGGAAGATCCAAGAGATGTTCTGATCTTGAGAGAGGCAGTGTCTGTGGACGACCTTCCGAAAGGAGCTGTGATCGGAACGGGAAGCAAGCGTAGAAAGTATCAGCTTCTGAAAATCCGCCCTGATCTTAACATAGTTGGGATCCGTGGAAATGTAGATACAAGGATTCGAAAAATGCAGGAAGAAGAGATGGATGGAATTGTACTTGCCGCAGCAGGTATTAACAGACTAGGAAGAGAGCAAGAGATTACCTGCTATCTTGAGCCGGATCAGATGATTCCGGCCCCGGCCCAGGGGACACTTGCTCTGGAAGTAAAAGCAGATAATATACAATTGATCAGAAAACTAAATAGATTGTCTGATCAGGAAACAGATTTGTGCGTAAAAGCAGAAAGACAATTTTTGAAACAAATTGGAGGAAGCTGTCATCTTCCGGTAGGAGCATATTGCAAGATACAGGATGAAAAACTAGTATTAAGAGCAATGTTTGGAACGGAGGATGGGAAAAGACTGGCATATACAAAGGTGGAATCTGCAGTTTTAAATAAAATAGAAGATTCATCACAGATAGATGAAATCTGCAGACAGATTGCCAGAGAAGCAGTAGAAAAAATTCAAATACAATTAAGTCATGAAGAATAAAATGGGTAAAGTTATATTAGTTGGAGCAGGGGCAGGAGATACCGGTCTGCTCACGATAAAAGGGAAAAAATATATAGAAGAGGCAGACTGTATCATCTATGACAGACTTGCATCGCCGGAACTGCTTGGAATGGCAAATCATGGCTGTGAGTGCATTTATGTAGGAAAAGAAAATCACAAGCATATCATGAAGCAAGATGCGATCAATGAATTATTATATAAAAAATCCAGAGAATACAGTCTGGTCGTACGGCTAAAAGGTGGTGATCCCTACGTCTTTGGAAGAGGCGGTGAAGAAGCATTATATCTTCGGAAAAAAAAGATTGATGTAGAAGTCGTACCAGGAGTTAGTTCTGTCGTTGCAGCATTGGCAGACGCAGGAATTCCAATTACGCACAGAGGGATTGCAAAAGGGTTTCAGGTCATTACAGCTCACAGCAAAAAAGACGAAGAAGCGCAGATTGATTATACGTTGCTTACTGATGAATCCATGACTTGTGTATTTCTGATGGGACTTGCACATGTAGAACATATTGCAGAAGAACTGATAAGAGCTGGAAGAAGACCGGATACTCCGGCAGCAGTGATATCCAACGGAACACTGGCTACGCAGAAAAAATGTATCGGAACATTGGAGAGTATCGGATATAAAGTAAAATGTGCAAAACTGGAATCTCCGGCAATCATCGTTGTGGGGAATGTTGTTTCATTGAATGACCAATTGGGTTTTTTTGAAAAACGTCCATTATTCGGGAGAAAAATAACCGTACCATATATTGAAGCTATGGGAGAACGAACACATTTCAATAAGCTGATTACAGATTTGCAACAGCTCGGAGCAGATGTTGATACAATCATGGTTGGAAAGATTCTACCAATCCCAATTTCAGATTTTGAAAAAGAAATTAGCAGCTCCGACTGGATTCTCTTTACAAGCAGAAATGGTGTCAGGGCTTTTTTCTATAATATGAAATTCAATGACACAGATATCCGATGCCTTGCAAAAATTCGTTTTGGAGTTGTAGGAAAAGCAACAGAGCAGGAGTTAAAGAACTATCAGATAAAAGCAGATTTAGTTCCAGATGAGCAGACAGGAGCCGGACTTGCCAAAGCTTTAAAAAAACAGATCAGTGACCAGACGAAAGTCTGTATATTTTCTGCAAAAGAGGCCTCCGAAGACTTGGAGAGAGAACTTCAGAAATTTTGCTATGTCATAAAAACAGATGCATATGAAAATGTAAATGTATCAGAGCAAGATTATATATTAAAGCCTGTAGATACAGTTATTTCAGAAGCTGTATTTACAAGTGCGTCCAATGTGGAGCGTTTTTTTCAGATGCTGCCAGAGGAGATAATGGTAGAACGAGCTTATTCTATTGGCAAAAAGACGACAGAAGCACTTAAGAAAAAGAATGTAATGAATATTTGCGAGTCGGAAGAAAGTACTTATGAGTCAGTTGTTTCTTTGATAACAAAAAATAAGTCGGTTGTTTCTTTCATACAATTGGGGTATAATGGTAGCCAAAATAAATAGAGATGAAGGAGACAGATGAATGGAACTTGTAAAATCAATCATCATTCTTGTGATAGGATTTACACTTTTGATGAAAGGAGCAGATTATTTCGTAGAAGGAAGTTCATCAGTGGCAAAACGACTCTACATTCCTTCCATGATTATCGGTATGACAATTGTAGCAATGGGAACGAGCCTTCCGGAATGTGCGGTCAGTGTAACAGCATCACTTGCCGGGAATAATACACTTGCGGTCAGCAATGTTGTCGGATCGAACATTTTTAATCTTATGGTCGTATGTGGAGCATGTGCTTTATTTGCCCCACTTACAATAAAAAAAGATACGCTTGTAAAAGAATTTCCATTATCGATTATCTGTTCAGTTTTGCTGATCGCACTAGGATATGTGGGAATGAAGTTGGGACACATCGATGGAATTGCCTTTTTAATTCTTTTCGCAGGTTACCTTGTCTGGATGATCAATTCCGTAAAGAAAGCAAGATCAGTGCACAAAGAGGACGAGCTGATGAAAGAATCCGGAGAGTATGTAGAAGATGAAATCAGAATTATTCCAATGTGGAAAAGCATACTCTTTATTGTTGGAGGGATGATCGCAATTAAATTTGGAGGTGATTTTGTTGTTGACAGTGCATCAGATATTGCATTGTCATTCGGACTTAGCCAGACACTGATCGGACTTACAATCGTTGCACTTGGAACAAGTCTTCCAGAGCTTGTGACCTCCATTGTTGCAGCGAGAAAGAACGAAGTTGATATGGCGCTTGGAAATGTAATAGGTTCTAACATTTTTAACATTTTACTTGTGCTTGGAATTGCAGCAGCAATCAGTCCGGTAGGATTTCTGATGGACAATATTGTGGACACTCTTATACTGATCATGATGAGTAGTGCAGTTCTTGTATTTGCGTGGACTTCAAAAGTCATTAACCGAAAAGAAGGCATTGCTATGTTATGCATGTATGCAGTATATATGGTATATATATGTATGCGATAAAACTTGCAGGTAAAGTTGCAAAGAGAAGAATCAAGCAGAATTAAAAGGTTAACAGAATAAATGAATGGCAGATGTCTCAGATGTGTGAATGTCTGGGACATTTTCTCTATAAACTAGAAAGCATACAGAAAGTACAGAAAGAATAATATTTTTTACAGATAGGGCTGTGATTGAAAAATCGTGTTGTAGAGCAGGCAGAATTTATGATCGTAAAGAGGAGTGAAAATGTATGAATATTTATCATGTACATGATTTTAAAGAAGATGAGTACAGTTGGAATGAAGTGGGGAGAAGAAAGGCGAAAAAGAACAGCTATATCCGATGGCTGATTATGATAGTGAGCTTCGTAATTCTTTTTATAGCAGCATATCTGGAGTTTCGTTATGATTTGCTGGAAATAAATGGATTTTTGTGCTGGTTACTGGCAATTTTGGTTTTTTCCTGGGGTTTTACCATATGCTATGCGTCTTATGTCAGAAAGCACGCATGTAAAATGTCTCTGGAAGAACGACATGACTTTAACCTGTATCTGTACCATCACAAATACTGGAAAAATCCGATTCTGGCAAATCAGGCGCTTCTGAATAATGCAATTATTCTTGTCAAGATGAAGCAGTATGAACAAGCAGCACAGGCATTAGATGTAATGCATATCGAAAAATGTAAAGCGAAAGAAATGAAACTAATTTATTTCTTAAGAATCATTATAGCTTCTTTTAAAGACGATGAAGAGGAAATAGAAAAAGCAAAGATACGGTATACAGGCATCAAAGATGATGCAGGAAATTACCCGGCTTCCGAATTGGTGGAAAACTGGATTCAGATGAATGATCTGGAGCAGATGACAGCGTGTCTGGAACAAATGAAACCTGTCAAAAAAGAATACCCAGGTCTTGCTTTCGTAGTTACGATCTTCCTGGCATACACATTTTGGTTCTTAGGAACTGCATATGGAATTAACCGGGGGGCAGGATATGAAATCCGATATGTATTTTCTGCAATTTCGCTTATAGTTGTAAATATGGGACTGTTTGTAATGTTAATTTTGGGAATTATCTGGCTGCACAGACACCTGAATATTACATCGCCTGTATGGATCCAAAAAGTTGTGAAATTTATCATATGTGCAGTAATTGCAATTGCAGGGCTGATATTGCTATTTATTAATTTTCTGGATGTATTTCTGGGACTGGATGATAAGGAAACCGTCACGAGAAAAGAAAATGGATACACCTATCTGGAAGTCAGCTGGAGTAATATGGGTTATAATGTTTATACAGCAGAGTATGTAACGAATAATCCATTCATTATGAAAAAAATATATGTACCGACAAAAGATGATACATTTACAAATGAACAGCCAGACGCTTCCAATCCGGACAATACAGAAAATAATGACCAGACAGACAACGATGCAGACAGCGCGGATTCTGATACAGGAAATAGTGATTCACAGGATAATGCAGAACCATATGAAAGTGATGAATGGTTAAGAATGAGAAATGGAATGCAGGCAGTCTATAATTATCTGATTGAGACAAATGCATTAGAAAATCCGGAATTCACTTACAGCAGTAATGCAAAAGGAGAGACGTATGTTATTGTCAGTACAGGACAGGAGACGAAGGATGGAAATCAGGTAAGTGTCGAATACGGTCTGTATTACAATAGAGAAAAGACAGATGACAACGGAACATACTGTGACGAGTATGTTTTGGAGAAAAAGTATCCGGGTGGAACATACGATACACAGTTAGTTGATTTTTATCTGGTAAATCCTGATACACTGGAAGTGACAGATGAACACAAGACGACTTGGTAAGTGTGAGAGGATAAAAGATAATAGAAAAGAAGGAGATTAGAATGATGAGTAGTATTTTCCTTATTTGCGATGGGATATCCGGCAGAGGAAAGATCACAGCAGGATAGATTTGATCCGGAGCGAATACATTTTATGACACCAGAGAAAGTCTAAGAGAATGGTATGACGGGTATCATACAGCAGCAGGAGAACGGTTATATAATCCACGTTCAGTTGTGTGTGCATTGACAGATAATCAATTGTTGAATTACTGGGGGAGTTCCGGAAAGTATGATTCCATTTTTACTTACATTCAGTATAATGTGGATCAGATTCAGAATGATCTTACGCTGATGTTTGCCGGAGAAAGGATACCGTCCGGTATACAGGAGTATGCAGCCACAGCACAGGAATTAAAGACGAAAGAAGAGATTTATTCAGCAATGGTTGTATATGAACTTTTAACATATGATAATGGAATGGTTTTTATTCCGAATAAAGAACTCATGGAAGTCTTGAAGTGGGAATTAGTTATGATAAAGAAACAAAAGAACACTCCTGTAAAGTAGAAGAGTTATAGAGTGAATAAAATGATGAGGGTCTGGCGAAAGCCATATCCTTTATTAAAAATCATCAGAGAATAGGATTTAAGGTGAATAGAATGATTTTTACAAGCGCTTCAGCATCAGGATATGATGAAAATATTACTCTTATAGGGATTACTGCAGAAAAGGGAGAAGTCATAAGAGTTGGGGATACTATTACGATTCCAATGAACGACCACACTTTTGAACAACGTGAGATTATTGACATGTATAGAGATTGGAAGAAGTGGAAAAAGGGCAAGGACTTATTTTCTGAAATAAAAGAAGGGGAATGGGCAGAATGTGTCATTCAGAATATTCCTGCCGGACGTATTCATACAATCAATTCCCCTTACGATGAAGAAATATTGGAACATTTAGAAGATTGGGTTTGTTCGTAAGGATATTTATTTCCCAATATGTTCATTTGTGTGGATATAATAGTTGCAAAATGGGAGATAAAGGATTCGTAGATTGACAAAGCAGTCTGTTTTCCCTATGCTGAGACTATAAAAACGCTTTGCACACCTTAAAATAGCGGAGCGGGAACAGCAGGAGGAAGTGACAAGACGTGGAGGCGAAACAGTTCGGGCAGTTCATTGCCGGGATAAGAAAAGAGAAAAAAATGACGCAGGCGGAGCTTGCAGAAAAGATTCATGTGACGGATAAAGCAATCAGCCGGTGGGAGCGTGGACTTGGATTTCCGGATATCCAGACATTAGAACCACTGGCACAGGTACTTGGAATTTCGGTACTGGAATTGATGCGTTCTGAAAAAAAGAAACCGACAGGTGATATGGATACGACAGAAACTCAGTATACCCAGAAGGAGGTGGCTGAGATGCTTCAAAATGCAGATGACATTTCAAAGCAACTGAAAAAGCAGGATAAGAACGCTAATATCATTGCCGGAATTCTGGTGATTGGCGTGGGTACATTAGCATGGGCAACAAAAATTGCCAGTCTTGGAGGCGGTCTTGTGCTCGGCGGACTCTCAGCAGCCGTGTTTGTTTCTCTGTGGTATTTTTTTCAGAATATTGATGATGAAGAAAGCCGGAGAATTTATGGTGTGGCATCGATTTTGTCTATTGGAATATTGGTATCACTGGTTAATTATATTTGGGGTGACCGTATTGCAGAATGGATTCCGGGTGGAATAGAACGAACAGAACAGATTTTCTGGACATTGTGGTATCTGTTCATGATTGCGATGATGATGGTTGGAACAATCCGGTGTGTCCGTCGGCAAAGACAGAAAAAAGAAAAGAAGTATAAAACGGTTCTTTTTACAGGAATTATGGCAGCTATTATGTTTGCTGCACTCTGGCAGTATCAGAATACCATGCAGGGACAGCGCCGGAATATGGGAATCTGGAGCGGGGCACAGCAATATGCTGAGACATTACTGAAAAAGGATAAAAATCTTGAAAACGACTGGCTGATCGGTGATGAATCATGGCGGGACGGGAAAAATACGTATCAGGTCCGTCTTACCTACTATGCCGATGCTGATGCCGAAAAAGAAGGTAGAGAGAGTGAATATCAGTACACCATTCATTTTGATGAAATAGAAGGGTATCTAATCAAATCTGAAGGTGTGCCGGAGAAAGAATAGAAAAAGTAGCTTTTATTTGGGAGAAATGATAATATAATAACAAAGGAGTTTAAATACATATATGAAGGAGAGATAAATGATGTACCAGGCAGACGAAAAACGATATGAAACTATGCAGTATAATCGATGTGGGAAAAGTGGGTTATTATTACCAAAAGTTTCGTTGGGACTTTGGCATAACTTTGGATCAAATGGTGATTATGATAATATGAAAGCAATGTGCTTTACAGCATTTGATCACGGGATCACACACTTTGACCTTGCCAATAACTATGGTCCGGAGCCGGGAAGTGCAGAGATTAATTTTGGGAGAATCCTAAAAGAGGATCTCGGAGTTTATCGTGATGAAATGTTGATAAGTACAAAAGCTGGTTTTGATATGTGGGATGGTCCTTATGGAAACTGGGGAAGTAAAAAATATCTAACAGCAAGTCTGGATCAGAGTCTGAAAAGAATGGGACTGGAGTATGTCGATATCTTCTATCATCACCGTATGGATCCGGAAACTCCATTAGAGGAAACAATGGAAACACTGGCGCAGATTGTCCGAAGCGGAAAAGCACTGTATGTTGGGATTTCTAATTATGATGGAGTACATATGGAGAAGGCAGCTACAATTCTGAAAGAGCTGCATTGTCCATTTATAATTAATCAGAACCGCTATTCTATTTTCGACCGCACAATCGAAAAAAATGGATTGAAGGAAGCGGCAGTAGAGTCTGGAAAAGGAATCATTGCATTCAGTCCACTGGCACAGGGAACATTAACAAACCGCTATCTGAACGGAATTCCGTCAGACAGCCGTATTGCAACAGATGGACGATTCCTTAAGGCAAGTCAGTTGACAGAAGAAAAAATCACAAGTATCCGTGGTTTAAATGAAATTGCCAAAGGAAGAGGTGAAAGCCTGGCGCAGATGGCATTGAACTGGGTATTAAAAGATGGCATAGTGACAAGTGTTCTGGTGGGAGCATCAAAACCAGAGCAGATTCTCGATAATCTGAAGGTTCTTGAAAGTGCACCTTTTACAGATGAAGAGCTGAAAAAAATTGATGCATTGAGTCTTGTGCACGCAAAATAATTAGCAAGTCAGGTGTGGACAGAAACGATAATTCATAAGTGAAGAAAGTGATAGACAAAGCTTCGGTTTTGTCTATTTTTTCTGGGAAGAAATGGGGGTAAGATAAAAATAAATAAGTAAACAGCGTTCATACAATAAATAGTATAGAATGAAATGTGGAGTGATGATTATGAATCAGAGAGATAAGTGGAAAAAATTTATTCCGGTTATGGCAATTCTAGCAATAGCGGTGATACTTGTTTTGATCGTGAAAATATCAGGGGAACCATTATCCGTTGATACAATTGTAAAATATACACCGAAAAATGTGGTGCTTGCGGTGATAATGCTACTTCTGTTATTTGGATTAAAGAGCTTGACGATAGTTCTGCCGCTTTCTATTTTATATCTTGCCAGTGGAATATTGTTTTCGCCGGTGGCAGCTGTGTTCATTAGTACAGTTGGTCTGTCTGTCTCCATTACAATTCCGTATTGTCTTGGAAAATGTAGTGGAAAACAGATTACAGAAGAAATATTTCAGAAATATCCGAAGGCAAAGAAGTTATCAGAATATCAAAAACAAAATACATTTTTTACTTGCTTTATAACGAGAATCGTTGGGTTCCTGCCAGGAGATATTGTCAGCTTGTATTTTGGTGCATGTGATGTGAATTATCTGATTTATCTTGTGGCAGGAATCAGTGGTTCATTACTTAGCATTGTGACGACGACCTTATTAGGAGAAAAGCTAAATAATCCGTTTTCAATAGAATTTGTTTTAGTAGCTTTTTGTAGACTTCTAGTATCTATAGGCTCCATAATGTTAAAAATATTATTTACAAAGAAACAAAAAAATATCTAAACAAAATTACCAAAGGTGCATAATATGTTGCATAGTCAGACTGACAATGGTGATTCCAATCCAGCAGGAAGCACCGAGAAGAAGTGGCTTTCCGCCAGATTTTATTAATTTTATAACATTACTGTTCAGACCAATGGCAGCCATAGCCATAATGATGAAGAATTTGGACAGTTCTTTCAGCGGTGCGAATACATCAGCACTAATTCCCATACTCATACATGCAGTAGTGATAATTGCTGCAATGATGAAGTATAAAATAAACATCGGAAATGCTCTTTTTATGCTAAAATTCCCTGTTTTTTCACCATTTACAGATGCGGATTTTGCGTGGATCAGAGACAATACAAGTGTAATTGGAATGATTGCAAGTGTACGAGTCAGCTTAACGGTAACAGCATTATTCAATGTTTCATTTCCAAGATTCCACATGCTGTCCCAGGTGGATGCAGCTGCGGTTACAGAAGAAGTGTCGTTAATTGCTGTTCCGGCGAACAGTCCGAAGGAAGAACCGCTCGTTGTGTCAAAGCCGAGGACATGCCCAAGTACAGGGAATAGTACAGCAGCAATGACGTTGAAGAAAAAGATTACAGAAATTGCCTGGGCAACTTCCGTATCGTCGGCGTCAATAACCGGAGCAGTAGCTGCGATAGCAGAACCTCCACAGATGGAAGAACCAACACCAACCAGAATCGCAGTGTTGGACGGAACATTGATAATCCTGCGAAGCAGCCATGCGATGATTAGGGAAGTACTGATTGTACAGATAATAATTGGTAGTGATTGTTTCCCGGTCTGCAGGATTACACCGAGGTTCATTCCGAATCCTAATAGTACGACAGCAGTCTGGAGAATAATTTTGGAAGTCCATTTAATGCCAGATTCTGCTTTCCCTTTATCTGTCCAAATCAATGTGATGAGCATTCCGGCGAGAATTGCAATGACCGGACCGCCGATGACCGGAAAAGCTTTTCCAAGAAGCCAGGCAGGCACAGCAATTATAAAACAAACCAAAATACCAGATAAGTTCTTTTTGATAAAATCCATAATTTTTTACCTCTCGTTTAAATTTAATAATTTTTATTTTTCTAATTGATTATAACACTGGAAAACAATAATAAAAAATTATATAATATTATTGAAATATAAGAAATCATTATTGATAAAATAGCAAACCAGAAGGGAAAAATACTATGTTAGATTTTAGGACGAATACCTTTCTCACAGTGTGTGAAACCATGAATTTTACAGAGGCAGCAAAGAGATTAAATATTACACAACCGGCTGTTTCGCAACATATTCGTTTCCTTGAAAACGAATATAATACCCAGCTATTCTTGTATCACAATAAACAATTGTACATTACCCAGACCGGAAAGATACTTAAAAAGCGTCTGATGACTATGAGAAATGATCAGCTCTCGATTTTAGAAGAAATGAAAAGTGTCAGTGGAGATATCGAATTATTATCTATCGGAGTTACAATGACGATTGGAGAATATGCAGTTGTTGACAGGATTGCGGATTTTATGAATCATCATCCAGATATGAATTTACATATTCATTTTGGGAATACGTCACAGTTGCTTTTGTTATTAGATGAAGGGAAGATTAATCTTGCTTTAGTGGAAGGAAATTATCCGAAAGATAGTTACGGACACATGAATTATAGTACAGAAGATTACATTGGGGTCTGCGAGGTTTCCCATACATTTCTGAAAAAGAATCCAAAGACTATGAATGATCTGAAAAACGAACGTTTGATTGTACGGGAGAGTGGCTCGGGGACAAGGAATATACTGGAAGAGTTGCTTTTGGCACGAGGAATGGAAATTTCTGACTTTGAGCGTTATATAGAAGTGGAAAATATGCACACGATTATAGGTCTGTTAAAACGGGATTGTGGAATTTCATTTATGTATAAGATTGCAGTCGCGGATGAATTAGAGTCGGGAGTGTTGAAAGAAATAAAGCTTTCGGATTTTAAGATGCAGCATGATTTTGATTTTATCTGGGAAAAAGACAGTATTTATACGGATAAATATGTAGAAATATGTAAGGAGCTATCCATTTTTAAATAGAACTTCAATACACAAATAAGGTAAATCTAAATAAACGTTAAGTCATGCTAAATAAATGAGCAACAGTATTTGCCATAATATTCATCTACCATTATAATAATGATGTTGGGGCGGATCCCAAGGTCTTTCATCCACTTATGAGCAAGCTCATGTGGATTTAGACTTTTTGACCCTGGCATCATAATAATATTATTAATGACTGAAAAGCTGATTGTAAAAGTAGTAAGGAGCTTGTTAAGAAGAGAATGATAGACAGAGAAGATATGCTGGCGCTTACAAGGCGCATGACAGTTAAGCGAACATCAATGACAAGGATAGCCGGGGGATACATGAATTCAGACGGTTGCATTGACGGGACATTTAATATTGCATTTTTGAAATTAAGTCCGTCGGATCGAGAGAAAAACTTGCAGATTGCAAAGAAAGTTCCGTTTGCAGAAACGAATCAAAACTTGCAAGAATACAAATTTTTGCAGGAAAATATGCAAAATGACAGCTTGTGGAAGCTTTTGATGGGAATGCGGGCATGCGGACTGAAAAATGACGCATTAATGGAGACATTTTATGAGATTGTAGGAGCAAATTATAAATCAAAAGGTGATTATGCTGTTTACGTGTTTCACGACCGTTATGATATTCCGATGAAGGGAACGGATCATGAGCGTCAGGGAGAATCCGAGAAAATGTATGAATATCTAATCTGCGTGATTTGCCCGGTGAGTGGTGATTATGAACCGGGAGAACCCGAGTGTGGATTTTTGTTTCCGGCATTTATGGATGAAAGCGCGGCATTAAATTATATAGATATATATCAGGCTGACATGAACCATCCTCATATAGAATTGTTGGAAATGCTTGGAATATGATGAACAAAAGAAAAAAGCTATAATTAAGAAAGACAAGAATGTGGGGGGATAGCCTCACATAGAAGAAAGAGAGGAAAATGTATGAACGAATTATACGAAGCAATTGAGAAAAAAATTAAGGATGCAGGATATCCAAGAAATATTTCCGGAGCAGATGTGTATGATGATATCTGTGATCAGATTGACGGAAAGGATAATGGAGAGTATATTCTGTTGTCTAAATTTGAAGATGACGTAGTTTTTGAATATCACATTACAATTCAAGAAGAGGATTTTAATCTTGGAATCCTGAAAATGAAAACACCGGAAGGTGAATTTGTGGCTGATTTTGATGCATAGGCCTTTTAACAAAAATGTAGCAATAATATATAGCAGATGGTTCCTCCTGCAATTGATACCAGCATGCCGAAAACTGCGGATGGAAGAAAATTTCCAACATATTGAATGAACTTAGGAGTTTCCCGGTTTTCACGAAATACAAGAAAAGGCAGGAAACGTGTAGTCATTGTACCAAGTACACAAAGTTCGATAGTGATGATTTGTTGAGCTAATGTCATGTTAGCAAACCTCCTGTGTTTTTTATCGCTACTTCATTTTTTCAGAAGCACATTTGTCGAAATGATGTCGCGAGTAGTTTTTTTGATCCGGGATATCAAGCTTTTTGCGTAATAATGTCAATGAGACGATAATCAAAATCATGGTCGGAATCATAAAAGAGTCCGGTCCGAATACAAGGAGACAGAGAAAAGAAATTCCAAGTCCAAGTAATGAAGATGTATGATTCTTTTCTTTCAGCCACTGATCCATGAAGATAACGACAAACATAGCAGTCATGACAAAGCTGATGCCTTCTGTATTAATGGGGAGTAAAGAACCGATGACGCCACCGAAAGTTACAGAAGCGCCCCAGTAAATATGAAAGAAAAACCAGATGCATTCATATATATTCCGTAAGCCATTCCTAAAAACATAAATCCTGTCATAATTGGAATTGTATGTGGGAAAGGCCGATAAAAATTGAATATTTGCCATAATTTAAAGTTATAACAAACAGATATTTTTAGCTATTATACAAAACATTTGAAATAAATTACAATAAATCTATCGCAACACAAGTTTAAAATTACGATAGGTTTATTAAAATTTGGGAGATAATAATTATGAAAACACCATTTCGATATGATTTTGTAGGAAGTTTTTTAAGACCACAGAGATTAAAAGATGCAAGAAAAGATTTTGAAGAGGGAAAAATTACACAGGCTGATCTGACAAAAGTAGAAGACGAGTGTATCGTTGATTTAGTAAATAAAATCAAGGGACTTGGCTATCATGTTATCACAGATGGAGAGTTCAGAAGATCCACTTGGCATCTTGACTTTATGTGGGGATTTGAAGGTATCGAGCATCAGAAGACAGTAGAGGGAAATACAACATTTGACGCAGAAGCAGCCATGATTGATGATACCTATATGACAGGAAAGATTTCTGTAAAGAATCACCCGTTTGTAGAACATTTTAAATATGTAAAAGCATTGGAAGATGAAAATACAGTTGCAAAACAGACCATCCCTTCACCGGGACAGTTCTATGCTTACTTCACCGGAGCGCAGCTTCTTGCTACGACTTTAAAAATCTATGGCTCAGAAGAAGCATTTGCAGATGATGTTATCAAAGCTTATGGAGAATTCGTTCAGGAGATTTATGCGGCAGGATGCAGAAATCTTCAGTTCGATGATTGTGTATGGGGCGGTATGGTAGATGCAAAAATGGCGACAGCTCTGACCGGAAGAAACGGACAGGCTTTGGAAGATTATAAGAAGCGTCTGCTGAAACTGAATAACCAGGTTGTTGCACAGGCACCGGAAGACCTTGTAATCAATACACATGTGTGCAGAGGGAACTATCATTCTACGTTCTTCAGCTCCGGTGCATATGATTCCGTTGCAGACCTTCTGTTTGGAGAGGAAAATGTAAATGCCTACTATCTGGAGTATGATGACAAGAGATCAGGAGGTTTCGCACCACTTGCAAAAGTATCTGGAGATAAGAAGGTTGTACTTGGACTCATTACGACAAAGATACCACAGTTAGAGGATAAAGGAAAAGTCATTGCCAGAATCCATGAAGCAGAGAAATACGTTCCACTGGATCGCCTGTACTTAAGTCCACAATGTGGATTCGCATCTTGCGAGATCGGTAACAAGCTGACCGAAGAAGAGCAGTGGGAAAAATTAAAACTTGTAAAAGAAATTGCAGAAGAAGTCTGGGGAGATAGATAAAAGTCAGATATAAGGTAAAATAAAATCAGGTAACTTCCGGTTGTAAATCGTACAGTCCGGAAGTTATTTTTATATAATATGAAATTAAAAGCAATTTCCTTAAAAGTAATTATGGTAACAGTTCAGCCTTCCGACTGACCCAACACCCCTACCCCGGCTAAAAAATAGCCGGGGTTCCAACAAAAAGTTTCTTTAAATTTTCTATTA
>NZ_ATVU01000026.1:0-47909 GCF_000420885.1 Dorea sp. AGR2135
AAAGTCGTATGCTTATCGTAGTTAACCTTGTTTTTGTTCCATATGTTTCATCAGGCCTCCCTATGGAAGGTCTTGTCGGCATGCCTTGAAACAAAAAGTGTTTATTTAACACACTTGTTTTCAATTACAAAACACTTGTTTTCATTGCTTTTTGAGAAGATTTGAAAGATACAATCCCCATATACTTCTCAGAAAAACGTCCGCGAATTGGTACAATTATGAAGAATCACATTTAGAGCAGTTCCACATTTTTGAAAACTGCTCTTTTTATGTCTGCTAAAAATGTGATACTTCGCTTAAGAATTATAGCACAAAATGAAAGTGGCATGAAGAACTGATTGAAATGTTTTTGGTTTTTCTAACTTTATAAAAATAGTTGACAAATAATAAATATCACTCCACAATTGTTCTAAAAAGAACGATAAGGAGGAGGAAATGTATTTTTGGGATAAGCATAAAACAATAATAAGTTATTACGAGTTGCTTTCAGGTGCGGTATGTGACCGGTATGAGTTAACACAGATGGAATATGACATACTTATGTTCTTGCATAATAATCCGCAGAATAATACTGCAGCAGAAATTGTAAAGATTAGAAAATCAACAAAATCGCATGTGTCCACTTCGTTGAAAACCTTGGAAAACAAAGGGCTTGTTGAAAGGAAACAAAGTAAAGAGAATAAAAAGCATATTGAGATTTTTTTGCTGGATAAGGCAGAGCTAATTGTGGAAGCAGGATTAAATGCACAAAAAGAGTTTGCGAAAAATGTTTTAAGTGGAATGACAGATGAAGAGAAGCATATGTGTATGAAGGTATTTGATAAAATCTGTAATAATGCAGAAAAATGTTTAAGGGAGTATAAGGAGAAGGCAAATGAAAACTAAGTTTTGTGTAAAGAAAAAACAATTACTGTTGATTACCGGCCATTTTGGCATTTCTTTGATTGGAAAGCATATTTAATTATGACATGTATAATGAGTGGCGGAATCGGATTCCGGGCAGCTGGTATATTTATCGCATTTTTTTATTCCGGTCTGGGCTTAGCTTTGGCACTGGCAGGAGTTATTTTTACAAAAAATTATATGTTTTACAATCAATTAATTGAAAAGGAGCAGGATTTATAATGAAAGAGAACAGTTGCAAACCACAGATGCCAGATGTGATGGAAGCAATATTTGATGCAGCGTATTTGCTTTTTGATCTGGTTGCAGCTATCGTTATTTCTTTTGGCTGTTATCTTCCGGTAACTTTATTTTGTAAAACAAAACCAAAGATTGGATTATTAATGATTCCAAAGACTTGTGCATATATGTGGATTATTGCAATGGGACTTCAGCTTTTATTTTAACAAAATATAGCAAGAATGCCTCTTCCTCTACAGGTGGGAGCAAGTTACTTGATTGTGGATTTAGGAGAGCCGGGAAACCGACTCTCTTTTTGGGAGTATAGTTGCACTGGTGTGGAAAAAAATGTATACTTGTAACAGAAGCGGGAAAGCAATAATTGAGATAATATGGAAGGACAACAATTTTATGAATGACGATAGATATCTGGAATTATTAGCGGAGAAATATCCGACAGAACAGGCTGTCAGCAGGGAAATTATCAACCTGACGGCAATATTAAGCCTGCCAAAAGGAACAGAACATTTTATGAGCGATCTTCATGGCGAATATGAAGCGTTCTGCCATATTTTAAATAACTGTTCCGGTGTTATCCGAGAAAAAGTAGACCTGCTGTTCGGTGAGACACTTTCTGATTTTGACCGCGAGGAAATCTGTACATTGATCTATTATCCGGTGGAGAAGCTGGAACTTGTGCGCAAAGAAGGAAAGAATAATGAGGAGTGGTATCGTGCAACACTTGGAAAACTGATTGATATCGCACGGCTTCTTTCTTCAAAATACACACGTTCTAAAGTTCGTAAGGCAATGCCGAAAGAGTATGCATATATTTTAGATGAGCTGATTCATGTACAGAAAGATGAAGATGATAATCAGGTAGTTTATCACAGAAATATTCTAGATACGCTTCTGGAACTTGACAATGCAGATGAATTTATTGAAGTGCTGGCAGGGCTGATCAAACGTCTTGCAGTGGATCATTTACATATTGTGGGAGATATATTTGATCGTGGTGCATGTGCAGACCGGATTATGGATCTTCTGATGCAATATCACTCCCTGGATATTGAGTGGGGGAACCATGATATTCTCTGGATGGGAGCGGCAGCGGGAAGCAAGGCATGCATTGCAACGGTTGTCCGAAATAACCTGAAATATAATAATACGAAGATTCTTGAGAATAGTTATGGAATCAGTCTGCGGAATCTGGCTCTTTTTGCAGAAAAGATATATCCGAGCGAGGAACCAATGAAAGCTGCATTAAAAGCGATTTCTGTCATGCTTTTTAAGTTGGAAGGACAGGTAATCTTAAGAAATCCGGATTACAATATGACAGACAAACTGCTTCTTCACAAAGTAAATGTGGAAAAGCAGACAGTAGAAATTGATGGAACTGAACATGCAATTAAAGAAGAGGCATTTCCGACAGTGAATTTTGATTCGGGCGATATAGAAGATGTTTATCAGTTGTCTGAGGAAGAAGAACAGGTGATGGAAGGGCTTCGTATGGCATTTGTGAACAGTATACGTCTCAGACAGCATATTGAATTTCTGTATCAGAGGGGAAGTATGTATCGCATTTTTAATGGGAATCTGCTCTATCATGGCTGTGTGCCATTAGATGAAAGTGGTAATCTGGAAGGCGTTGCATTTGGCAAGAAGAGATATCATGGAAGAGAGTATCTGGATTACGCGGAGAGAATTGCCAGACGGGCGTGGTCAAAAGATGCCAGACAAAAAGACCGTGATTTTATGTGGTATCTCTGGTGTGGAAGAAAATCCCCTCTTTCCGGAAGAAATATTAAGACATTTGAGCGGACTTATGTACTGGATGAAAATACGTGGGTTGAACAATCAAATCCATATTATAAATTCTATCATGAGGAGAAAGTCTGCAATATGATTCTTCATGAATTTGGATTGTATTCCGAGAGCTCTCATATTATCAATGGACATACGCCAGTCAGAACATCAAAGGGAGAACATCCGGTACGGGCCAATGGGAAACTGCTTGTCATTGATGGAGGCTTCTGTAAGAGTTATCATAAGACGACTGGAATAGCAGGGTATACATTGATATTTAATTCTCATGGAATCCGAATCAAATCACATCAGCCATTCCAGAGTGTCTATGCGGCTTTGACAGAGAATAAGGATATCGAATCCAAATCAGAACTGGTGGAGACAGAGAGTGAACGACTGATGGTGCGCAATACGGACAATGGTAAGAAAATCAAAGAAGATATTGAAGGATTAAAGATGTTACTGCGTGCTTACCGAAGTGGAGATTTTGATGTATAGAGAGTTGAAACACAGATTGGAAATATAGATTAAAAATATAGAGGACAGTATCTTATTGTAAGTCATGATTTGACAAAAGTAGTTGGCGTGAGATAGAATAAGAAACAGAATGTAGAGGTATTCTTGAATTCGCCAGAACGGTGAAATATAACAGCAGAGTCCCATGAAGATTTGAGAATGGAGGCGGAGTGGAGTAATGAAAGAAAAGATTATACAGGGCGGTATTGTGAACGGCGTTAAGATGCTGGTATGTCCGACTTGGGAAGAGGATTTTCAGACTGAGATCCATAAGACCGGAGGCTGTCTTAGAATCAGCATGAATTATTCGGCTGTAGATGTTTCTTATTGGAAAGAATTGGAAGAGATAGCTGAGAGATACGGATATGATCTGGATGAGGAAGCCAAAGAGATTATAAATGAATATGTAAAAAAATATGAACAGTTCGATGATATGATCTGGATGAGTGGAGAGACTGAAATTGGGTTCGAGACTTTTTGCCGGGCACTTGCAAAAAAAGCAGGGATATCACCGCGTCAGGCAAAAGAATATGTTGTGTCAAATCTGCATAATCTGGAGCATGAAGAAGCAGTAGATGCATTGCTTCTGGCTTTGCAGATCATAAAATCAGAAAATGGACTGGAAGGGACACAGTGGAACAAACCGACCTGTGATTTTCTGAAGAAGGAATTTGAAAAGATGCTCGGACTAAACGACGGGCAGGCAAACGCATGATACATCAGATAGCAGCAACGCTGCTACTTATGATAGTATTTGGAACTTTATATGGTGCCCTTCGGGATCGCTGCCCGAAGGGTTCTTTAGGATTTAAAGCGTCAGCAACCTGTATGGCGGTCTGGAATTGTGGAAGCGGTCTGGCAGCGGGAAAACAGGGATTTTCAGACTGGATGATATTTGTCGGCCTTTTGTTCTGCGTGCTTGCAGATGTGCTTTTAGAATTGGAATTTTTATGGGGAGTCGTTACATTTGGTATTGCACATTTTTGTTTTATTGCAGGAATTTACAGGATAGAAGGGATTCAAATTGGCAGTATTCTGGGAATACTTGGAATCTACGGCGTGTTTCTTATGATTTTTCATAAAGGATTGCCGAAACTTGGGAAATTAAAGATTCCTGTACTTCTCTATGCAGCGGTCTTAAGTTCTATGGTATCTATGGCAGTTAGTGCAGCGGTTATTGTACCAGGAAGAAGCAGATATTTTCTGGCAGCAGGCGCCTGTGCATTTCTTATATCAGATAGCTTGATTGCAGTAAGAACTATTGAGAAAAAGCAGAGCCTTCTGATGGGTGCTGTGTTACTCATATTGTATTATGGTGCAGTTTATATGATGGGGATGTCAGTCTATATGCGCTAATCCTTGCAGTAACAATGTTGGAGAATTTTTGAATAATTAGGATGATATAAATTATTAAGAGCGCTTCATCAATTTTTTGTTTTGATGAAGCGCTCTTAATTTATCTCTTCTGAGTACATTGGACTATACCTTTCGGTTGATAACCCGTCCTTTCTTTTTATTATGGGGTATTTCTTTTATGTTCCTGGTGGTTTGTCCTCCTTTCGGATTTCTAGTCTTTTTATTTTTAATTTCTTCTTTTGTTTGACTATAATATATCACTCAATAATGAAAATGTCAATATAAAAAATGAAAATAATAAAAATAAAATCGAAATGTCAGATAATAGTGAAATTCAGATTGAAAAAATAGATTTTATCTCAGTCGAGAAGACTCCAACCTCTTCAGGTGGTGAGTAATAGCAAATTTGTCTCAGTGGGAGTTAGGTCTCCGACTAAGATAAACGCTCCGCGAGGATGCGCAGTGATTCTGATAGGAATATGTCAGCTTCTCTGACCAGAATCACGCGCCAAGTCTCACGGACGTTCGACTTGAATAATGGGAATAAGACATTGAAACAAGAATGTCGAGGTTATTATTGAAGAGATAAATAAAATACGAAAAGGTCAATAGAAGAATTTATGCAATATTTATAGAAAATATGCTATAATAATTTGAATTGCGCAAGGAGGAAGAGAGATGAAACCAAAGAATGCAGTTATGTTGTTACTGACTTCTCTGATTTGGGGAACCGCATTTGTTGCACAAAGCGTAGGAATGGACTTTCTTGAACCATTTACATTTAACGGAGTGCGAAGCTTTATTGGAGGAGTGACGCTTTTGCCGTGTATCTGGTTGTTGGAAAAGATGAATGGGAAGCCGGAAGTGGACGGAACAAGAAAAGATCTGATTCAGGGAGGAATTGCCTGTGGTCTGCTTTTATTTGCAGCAAGCAGCCTCCAACAGATGGGGATTCAGTACACAACAGCAGGAAAGGCGGGATTTATTACCGCATTTTATATTGTGTTTGTTCCGGTTCTTGGGATATTTCTAAAGAAAGCAGCAGGTTGGAAAGTGTGGATGTCAGTATTTCTGGCACTGATAGGTCTGTATTTCTTATGTATTAAAGAAGGATTTTCAATTGGCAAGGGCGACATTATGATTTTTGCCTGTGCATTGGTTTTTGCAGTACATATTCTGGTGATTGATTATTATTCACCAAAAGTAGATGGTGTGAAAATGTCATGTATCCAGTTCTTTGTGTGTGGAATTGCATCACTGCCGTTTATGTTCCTGACAGAAACGCCGCAAATTGGAAATATATTAGATGCCCGGATGCCGATTTTATATGCGGGAGTCATGTCCTGTGGGGTGGCATATACATTACAAATCCTCGGACAGAAGCATGCGAATCCGGCAATCGCATCGCTGCTTTTAAGTATGGAATCTTGTTTTTCTGTACTTTCCGGCTGGATAATATTAGGAGAAACACTGTCAGCGAGAGAAGGAATAGGCTGTGTGTTGATGTTTGTGGCAATTATACTTGCACAGCTTCCGGACAAGAGAGAAAAATTAAAAAATGGGCAGGCATAAAAGGATTATGTAAATACAAAAGACAGGAGAGAGAAAATGAGATTTGTAATTCAGAGAGTGTTAGAAAGTGAAGTAAAGGTAGATGGAGAGAGCCTTGGGAAAATTGGGAAAGGATTTATGGTTTTGATCGGAGTCAGCAATGATGATACAAAAGAAGTGGCTGACAAGATGGTAAAGAAGATGTTAGGACTTCGTATTTTTGAAGATGAACAGGGAAAAACCAATCTGTCACTGGATGCAGTAGGAGGAGAACTTCTTCTCATCTCTCAGTTTACATTATATGCAAACTGCAAGAGAGGAAACCGGCCAAGCTTCATCGAAGCCGGAGCACCGGATATGGCCTCGGAAATGTATGAATACATTATTGAAAAATGCAAGGAACAGGTAGAGGTTGTAGAAAGAGGAAGATTCGGAGCGGATATGAAAGTCAGTCTTATTAATGACGGACCATTTACAATCGTGTTAGATTCTGAAACTTTATAAGATTTAATCCTTGAATGGCAACAGGGCCGGGACGCAGTACATTTGTAATTATGTATTGTGTTCCGGTCCTGTTATTGCATATATAGATGAATCCTGGATAAGATTCCATCATGGATAATTATAAAAAAATAATAAACCCTATTGACATTTACATTCAAAGTGATTATTCTAACCGTTAGGCATTTAATAATTAGCCGTCTAATTATTAAATGATGAATTGATTTTACAAAATAAGTTCAAAACAATTCAAGTCGAACGTCCGTGAGACTTGGTGCGTGATTCTGGTCAGAGATAAAAAGAACTTTGAATTGGGAGGTGAGAAAACTGTGAATGATAAATGGATGGAATCTGGATTTATGCTGATTCAGCAGGTGGCGCATCTTGCTAAATATCAGACTTTGAAAGAGATGGAATCCTGCGGATTAAAACCAAATCAGGCAGGAATATTGGTTGTGTTGCGAAGTGAAGGTGGATTATCCCAAAAAGAGCTTGCTAAGCGCATGGGAGTGACGCCACCGTCTATGACAGCGGCGCTGAAAAAAATGGAAAAACAAGGGTATGTTCTGCGGGAGCAGGATGAGAAAGACCAGCGGATTACGAGGATTCGAATATCTGATCAGGGAATTGAGTGTCTGAATGGACTTCAGCATATGATGCGAAATCTGGAGAAAAGGCTGTATGAAGGTATTTCTGCAGAAGAACGGCAGGAAATGAAGGAGACGCTTTTAAAAATGAGAGAAAATGTGCTCAGGTACAAAGAGTTTCAAGGAATGGATATGTGTGAGATCATGGAGAAGACCAGACCGCCGAAAATGCCGGAAAAATCGATTTAATAGAAAAGAAAAATTTCATTTATTATAGTAATAACGAGAAAGGATAAGACAGCTTATGAGAAAATTATTTCAGTTTTTAAAGCCATATGCACCACGGGTACTTCTGATATTATGTGTCCTTGTCGTGCAGGCTTACTGTGATCTGTCTCTGCCGACCTATACTTCGAATATTGTAAATGTAGGAATTCAGCAGAGCGGTATCGATGAGGAAATTCCGGAGAATATTTCTGAAGAAGAAATGAACCGGCTGCTATTGTTTGTGCCGGAGGACGACAGGCAGGATATTCAGGATGCATATGAAAAAAGTAGTGAAAGCTTTGATTACGATGGAGAAGTGCTGACACTGAAAGATTCAGTGAAATCAGATAATGAAAAGCTTGATGCACTTACAGAAGAGATGAAACTTCCGATGATGCTGACTGCCGGATTTGAGAATGGCAGTGATACAACAAAGCAGATGGAAGGGCAGTTAAAAGAGCAGATGAGCCAGGTGCCGGGAATCGAGAAGATGTCTGTGTTTGACATATTTGGCATGATGGATGATACGCAGAGAGCAGCAATTGTTGATAAGATTACGGAGCAGATGGATAAGATGCCGGATTCGATTCTGGATCAGGCAGCAATTTCTTATGTGAAATCCACGTACGAACAGATTGGTCTGGATACCGGACATATGAGTACGGTGTATATTTTAAAAACAGGTGCAAAGATGCTGGGACTTGCAGCACTTGGCATGGCAGCAAGTATTCTGGCCTGTCTTATGGCGTCAAGAGTTGGAGCTAAGGTCGGACGTGGACTCAGACGTGATACCTTCCGCAAAGTCATTGGATTTTCTAACGCAGAGTTTGACAAATTCTCGACCGCATCATTAATTACAAGAAGTACCAATGATATTCAGCAGATTCAGCTACTGACAGTCATGATTCTTCGTATGGTGCTGTATGCGCCGATCATGGCAATCGGAGGAATTTTGAAAGTATCTAAGACAAATGTGAATATGTTCTGGATCATAGGCCTGGCAGTGCTGCTTATTGTTATGGTTGTGGCAGTGCTTTTCATTGTAGTTATGCCGAAATTCAAAATCGTACAGAACATGGTAGATAAACTGAATCTGGTCAGTCGAGAGATTCTGACCGGACTTCCGGTTATCCGTGCGTTCCATACAGAGAAACATGAGGAAGAACGTTTTGACAAGGCAAATAAAGATCTGACAAAACTGAACTTATTTGTCAACCGTGCCATGACATTTATGATGCCGACTATGATGCTTGTGATGAATGGGATTACCGTTCTGATTGTGTGGGTCGGTGGACACAGTATTAATGACGGAGCAATGCAGGTCGGAGATATGATGGCATTTATCCAGTATGCAATGCAAATTATTATGTCATTCCTTATGATTTGTATGATTTCGGTTATGCTTCCAAGAGCAGCAGTTTCAGCGGAGCGTGTGGATAAAGTCTTGAAGAGCGAGACAAAAATCCATGATCCAAAGGAGCCAAAGACACTTCCTAAAAACGGCAAAGGCGAAGTTGCATTTGAACATGTATCCTTCCACTATCCGGGAGCAGAAGAAGATGTACTGCATGACATTACATTTACCGCAAAACCGGGAGAAACGACAGCATTTATCGGAAGCACCGGATGTGGTAAATCTACACTGGTCAACCTGATTCCGCGATTCTATGATGTGACAGAAGGAAGGATTACGATTGACGGACAGGATGTAAGAGATCTGACACAGCATGAACTTCGTGATAAACTGGGATATGTTCCACAGAAAGGAGTGCTGTTCTCAGGAAGTATTGCTTCTAATATTATGTTCGGTAATCCGGCTGGAAGTGAGCAGGAGATGACAGAGGCGGCTCAGATTGCACAGGCTGTCGAATTTATCGACACGAAGCCGGAACGCTACAAGAGCCCGATCTCACAGGGAGGTGCCAATGTTTCCGGTGGACAAAAGCAAAGACTTTCCATCGCGAGAGCCATAGCAAAACACCCGGATGTATACATTTTTGATGACAGCTTTTCTGCACTGGATTACAAGACAGATACCGTTCTAAGAAGCGCATTAAAAGAAAAGACAACAGACAGTGTCGTTCTGATTGTGGCCCAAAGAATCAGTACAATTCTTCATGCAGAGCAGATCATTGTTTTGGATGACGGTAAGATCGTTGGAAAAGGAACGCATGAAGAGCTTCTGAAAACTTGTGATGCCTACTATCAGATTGCAGCGTCCCAGTTGTCGGAGAGTGAATTAAAAGAAGCAATGAAGGAGGAAGACTAATATGCCAAGAGGACGTATGGGTGGCAGACACGGTATGAGCACCGAAAAAGCCAAAGATTTTAAAGGTACCATGAAGAAGCTTATGGGATATCTTACACAGTATAAGATAGGTCTTCTCCTTGTAGTGATATTTGCAATAGGAAGTACTATATTTAATATTGCAGGACCGAAGATCCTTGGAAAAGCAACAACAGAACTATTTCATGGACTGATAAGTAAAGTTTCCGGTGGAAGTGGAATTGATTTTGATAAGATCGAAAAGATTCTCATCGGACTGATGTGCCTGTATATGTGCAGTGCATTGTTCTCATTTATCCAGGGATACATTATGACAGGAGTTTCCCAGAAACTGACTTACAGAATGAGAAAAGAGATTTCGGAAAAGATTGACAGACTTCCGATGGGATATTTTGACAAGATGACACATGGTGAGATTCTTTCACGGATTACAAATGATGTGGATACTTTAAGTCAGAGTCTGAACCAAAGTGCGACACAGGTCATTACTTCTGTTGCGACAATCATTGGAGTACTGGTCATGATGCTCAGCATCAGTCCGCTTATGACAGTGATCGCAATTTTAATCCTTCCACTTTCCATGGAGCTGATCGGAATGATCGTGAAGCGTTCCCAGAGATATTTCAAGGAACAGCAGGAGTATCTTGGATATGTCAATGGACAGGTAGAAGAGGTCTATGGCGGACATAATATTGTAAAGGCATTTAATAAAGAAGACGATGTCATAGATGAATTTGACAGAGATAATGACAGACTGTATCGTTCTGCATGGAAATCACAGTTCTTATCCGGAATGATGATGCCGATCATGCAGTTCGTTGGAAACCTGGGCTATGTTGCAGTTGTAATTCTTGGTGGTTATCTGGCAATTAAGAAGACGATTGAAGTCGGAGATATCCAGTCATTTATCCAGTATGTGAGAAATTTTACACAGCCGATCCAGCAGGTGGCACAGGTGGCAAATATGCTCCAGTCTACAGCAGCCGCTTCTGAGAGAGTGTTTGAGTTCTTAGAAGAGCCGGAAGAAGAGGCAGCACCAGAAAATCCGGTTGTATTAAAGAATCCAGAAGGAGCTGTAGAATTTGAGCATGTTCATTTTGGCTACAATCCGGAGCATACAATTATTCATGATTTCAGTGTAAAAGTAGAACCTGGACAGAAAATTGCAATTGTAGGACCGACCGGAGCCGGCAAGACAACGATGGTAAAATTACTGATGCGTTTTTATGATGTGTCAGGTGGTTCCATCAAGGTAGATGGACATGATATCCGCGAGTTTGACAGAGGAGAACTGCGTCGTATGTTTGGTATGGTACTTCAGGATACATGGCTGTTCAAAGGAAGTATTGAAGACAATATCCGTTATGGCAAACTGGATGCTACACATGAAGATGTGGTGAAAGCAGCGGATGCAGCTTATGCACACCGGTTTATCCAGACTCTGCCAGGTGGATATGGTATGGAACTGAATGAAGAGGCAAGCAACGTATCCCAGGGACAGAAACAGCTTCTGACGATTGCAAGAGCGATTCTTGCAGATCCGAAGATTTTGATTTTAGATGAGGCTACAAGTTCGGTCGATACACGTACTGAGGTGCGTATTCAGAAAGCAATGGATAACCTGATGAAAGGGCGCACAAGCTTTATTATCGCGCACCGTCTGTCTACGATTCGTGACGCAGATCTGATCCTGGTCATGAAAGAGGGAGATATCGTGGAGATGGGCAGACATGAAGAACTACTTGCGAAAAATGGATTCTATGCGGATCTGTATAATTCACAGTTTGAACAGACTGCTTAAAAAGGAATTTTGAAACATGAATGTGGAGCCGGGAAGGCTGTCAGATTAAGGGCAGTTTCCTGGCTTCATTTAAAGATGTTGGGGTCAAAAGCCCCCAACTATGATACCTACGGATTGTTCCGTGCTTTGCACTCCCACAATCCTCCCAATTATTCGCATATCGTGGGATTGTCATCCCACTTTTAGGCTCATATTGGGACGGATCCCAAGGTCTTTCATCCACTTATGAGCAAGCTCATGTGGATGAAAGACCTTTTGACCCTGGCATCATCTAAATTAAGTATTTTATAAGATTTCTATGGTTGTGCGAAGGACGGATTCTATAGTATAATGTAAATTCGTAAGGAGCTAAAGAGAAATGTTAGAAGAAAAACCAGAATATAAAAAACGAAAAAAATATACGAAAAGACGTCAGCAAGTTATCAGACAGTTATTCTTTACAGGAGTGGCAGTCGTTGTTGTTATCATCGGTTGTGCAACATGGACATTAAAGTCTGATAATATGGCAAGAAAGGCTGATATACAGGCAAAGACATCTCAGACCGGCAGAAAAGCGGATGCAGCAAAGACATCGGTTGAGAATGGGGTACAGGCGAACAGTGAAGCTGTGAAAGAGAAGACAGATGATAAGGATACATCAGATACGACTAAGAAGACAGAGACGACAGAGGAGCGAATTGCAAGGGTAAGACAGGAAGCAGTTACGGCAGGATATCCGGAGAAGGTCATTGAACTTCTGGATAAGAATCCGGAGACGGTACAGTTTGTGGAAGATTATGGAAAGAAGAAAGATCAGGCACCGGCTGCAACTGTGGAAGCAGAAGATGGCTATTCCGGTATGTTTCCGGAGATCCTCCAATGGGATGAAAGATGGGGATATTCTCCATACGGAACGAGTATTATTGCAGTAAGCGGCTGCGGTCCAACTTGTGTTTCTATGCTGGTCGTAGGGCTTACCGGAGATAAGACAGTGACTCCTTCAGTAGTTGCTGATTACGCAACACAGAACCATTATGTAGATGAGAATAATGATACGACCTGGGCATTTATGACATCAGGCGTGGAACATTGGGGACTGACGTGCCGTGAGAGTAATGGGAATGAGAGCGAGATTGCAAAAGAACTGGAGGCAGGGCACCCGGTCATCTGCAGTATGCGTCCGGGAGACTTTACAGATATCGGACATTTTATCATATTGACATCTTATAATAATGGAAATGTCACGATTTGTGATCCATTCAGCCTTGAAAATTCCAAGAAAAGCTGGAATTATTCCCAGATCAGTTCTCAGATCAAAGCAGTTTGGGTATATTCAAAATAATTCATAAAAATTCATAAAAATTCATAAAAATACAGCCTCTAAATAAAAGTAGAGGTTGTATTTTTTTAGAAAATGGGTTACAATTGTTTAAATGTATACAATAACACAATATAAAAAGACATCCCAAAGATACGGGAGGGCGCAAGGAGGGACCCTGGAATGAGTAATAATGAGGTCATGAAATTAGAAGAAGATAAAGATTTAAAAGGAGAATTTAAGGAGCTTTGCAAAGCCCTTCGTAATAACCATAGAATTGATCCCAATCTTTATGTAGAATATGATGTAAAGCGTGGACTGCGTGATTCAGCTGGAAAAGGAGTCCTGACAGGACTGACTGAAGTTTCAGATGTAACAGGATATAATCTGATCAACGGACGTAATATTCCGGCAGAGGGGCGTCTTTATTATCAGGGAATTGATGTTAATGATATTGTAGACAGTCTGAAAGACAGAAAATTTGGATTTGAGGAGACTGTATATCTGTTGATGTTCGGACATTTACCAAATAAGACAGAACTGGAACATTTCCTGGATGTAATGTTTGAATTACAGGAGCTGTCCGGACGATTTGTCCGTGATGTTGTCATGAAAGCTTCTAATGAGAATATTATGAATGCGATGCAGCGTTGTGTATTGACACTGTATTCTTATGATGAGAATCCGGACGATATTTCTCCGGAAAATGTACTTCGTCAGGCACTTGAGCTGATTGCAAAACTGCCACTTATTGCCGTATATTCTTATCATTCATATAGACATTTTCGTAAAGATGAGATGCTCTTTATCCGTAACCCGGAGAAGGGATTATCACTGGCAGAGAATATCCTTCTGATGCTCAGACCAAAGGGAGAATATACAGAACTTGAGGCAAAGGTACTGGATATTGCGCTTGTACTTCACGCAGAGCATGGCGGTGGTAACAATTCCACGTTTACAACGCATGTAGTAACATCTTCAGGAACAGATACTTACTCTTCAGTAGCAGCTTCTATCGGTTCTCTGAAAGGACCTAGACATGGTGGTGCGAATCTGAAAGTTCAGAATATGTTTGATGATATTAAAGCTCATGTGAAAAACTGGGGAAATGAAGAAGAAGTGGGTGCTTATTTACACAAGATTTTGAATAAAGAAGCATTTGACCATTCTGGATTGATCTATGGTATGGGACATGCGGTTTATACATTGTCTGATCCAAGAGAGGTAATCTTGAAGAGATTTGCCAAAGCTCTTGCAGAAGAAAAAGGACGGATGAAAGAGTTTGCTCTCTATGAGCTGGTAGAGAGTCTTGCAGGTAAGATGATCAAAGAGCAGAGAAATCTTCAGAAAAATGTCTGCGCAAATGTAGACTTTTACAGTGGATTTGTGTATTCTATGCTTGGTATTCCACAAGAACTCTTTACGCCAATCTTTGCAATTGCCAGAATGCCGGGATGGAGCGCACACCGACTGGAAGAGTTGACAAATGCGAACAAAATTATCCGTCCGGCTTACAAATATGTGGGACATCATACAGAATTTGAGACAATGGAAGAGCGCAGCGCAGAGAAGATTACAGATGAAGATGTAAAAGAAGAGCCGGAAAAGTGCAAGAAAGAAGAAAAAGGGAAAAAATAAAAAACATATAGATACAGGAGCATGAAATATGGAAGAGAAGCAGGAAAAGAGCAGAATAGACAGACAGTTTGATTTTATCCGGGAGATTGATAAGGAAAAGTTTATTACAAGACAGACTTTTTTATCAGATGCAAAGCGGCGTGAAAACGATGCGGAGCATGCATGGCATATGGCAATCATGACGCTGCTTTTAAGTGAGTATGCCAATGAGGAGATTGATGTTCTTCGGGTTCTCAGTATGCTTCTTATCCATGATCTTGTAGAGATTGATGCCGGAGATACTTATGCATATGATGAGGAAGGAAAGCAAACACAGAGAGTACGGGAAGTAAAGGCAGCAGACCGGATCTACGGAATCCTGCCGGAAGATCAGGGGGAAAAGCTTCGTGAACTTTGGGAAGAATTCGAGGAGGCTCAAACGCCGGAAGCTAAGTTCGCGCACGTGATGGATAATGTTCAGCCGGCGATGCTGAATGATTACACAGAAGGAAAAGACTGGATTGCCAAGGGTGTGCGGTTAAGCCAGATACTGGAACGCAATGCACATACAGCAGAAGGTTCACAAAAACTGTGGGATTATGCATATACAAACTTTATTGAGCCAAATGTAAAAACCGGTAAGATTAAAGATGACACAAAGTAGATACATTAGAATATAAAAGATCATAAATGCCATACAGACTGACAGATATCCGAAATCAGGATATTTATAGTCTGTATGGCATTCTTGTTTATCATTTTGAAAGCCGCTGATAGAACTGCTCATAAAAATCCACATCTTCTATGTAGGGGAGAAGATAAAAAGTCTGAAGTATCTGAATACTGAGTGCCTTTATCTTTTCACTGTCTTCGGATGTCATAGCATAGTTTTGTAACGGTTTGAGATAGTAGTGCCAATCAGATACGAATTTTTCGTGCCTTGAAAAATCCGGCTCATCAATCCATTTACGGACTTTGATCTTTGCCTTTCCGGGTTTTGGACATTCGTGAGTCTGGAGAAAATATGAAAAAGAATCATTTTCATAGTAACGCCCCAGTGGAAAGAGCCGGCAGAATCCCGGACGGAAAGGGTGTATGCTGCAGCGGCTATCTTTATTCAAATACATGCAGGAATCGGTATTTCCATTCATTTTAAGGTGAGGCAGGATCAGTCCGTCTACGACACCAAGTTCCAGGGAAGAAGCAAGAAGAGCCACAGGCGTGGTCTTAAGTCCCATGCATAACCGATACATATCATACGGGTCCAGAACAATGGAATCTCCCATGCCCTGACAGCAGGAAGCACACCCCTGACAGCCCATACAATCAGCTTTTACCATATCGTTGGCAGTATATAGTCTACCGTCTGAAATTTCATTTAAATCAATATCTCTTAACATATTTAAGTCCTCGTTATTTTATTATCACAGGCATTCATGAAATTAAAACTGCCTGGATTTATTATAATAAAAATATTGAGATAATGTAAAGGAAAAACAGTGTTTTTGTACCTTTCGAAAGGAAATGTATGGACTTTAAAAATTTACTGTGTTAAAATGTAACAGTGATGAGATATGAAAACAAAGGAGTGTAAATATATATGAGCAAGAAGATCAGAACGGAGGCGGTTGACTATCTTTTTAGCGCCATCTTAAGTCTGGAGAATAAGGAAGAATGTTATACATTTTTTGAAGATATCTGTACGATTAATGAGCTGTTATCGTTGTCTCAGAGATTTGAAGTTGCAAAGATGTTAAGAGAGCACAAGACTTATCTGGAGATTGCAGATAAGACAGGAGCTTCCACAGCAACGATCAGCCGTGTGAACCGTTCATTAAACTATGGCAATGATGGATATGATATGGTATTCGAACGAATTGGCATGGGAAGTGAAGAAGAAAATAAATAAGAAGAAAAAATTCAGATAGAATAATGAGAATGATATCAGGGACTGTTTCAGAAAAGAAACAGTCCCTTTGTTTAAGTGAGAATTATTTCTCTACATATTTTCTGGAAAGAGCGTAAGATCCGATCCATCCAACTAATGTTACGATAGTCAGGATAAACAGAAGAATCCAGGCACTTGTGTATGCTCCTGTTCCGTCATAAATCGCAGCAACCATAAGAGAACCGCATGTCAGACCAACCTGAGTAAAGCTGTTTGCAATACCATAAGCCTGTCCATATTTCTTTGTACCAAATACAGCAGCTGTTACAAGTGGTGGAGTTACAGTTCCTATGGCATCTCCAAGTCCGAAGAGGACTGCCATAATATAAAGCATTGTTACGTTGCTTCCCATTAACATGAAGATGAAAGATACTGCGAATGCAACACATCCACATACAGTACTGACAACAACACCGAAACGGTCATTTAACCATCCAAGTACGATCTTGCCAAAGATACCAACCATTGAGTAGATGGAAATAATTGCAGCCTGAATTGCCGGTCCGTGCATTTCTTCAATTGCCGGTGGGAATTGTCCCAGAGAACCGGAGTTAATAAGACCGTTGCAAAGCATACCGATCAGCATTAACCAGAAGAAGAATTTTGGCCAGCACTGCTGAACTTCTAAAGAAAGATCGGACTCTTTTTTATCAGAAGATTTATCAGCAGTTTTTGTATCGACTTCGTCACTTCCGTATGGTTTCAGTCCCATATCCTCAGGACGTTTACGAAGGATGAAGAAGGCAGCTGGAAGAGCGATTACAAGTACGATCAGAGCCATGATCTGGTATGTATGTCTCCAGCCATATTTTCCAAGTAACATAGTTACGATTGGACTGAAGATTGTACCGCCAACTCCGATACCAGCCATTGCAATACTCATTGCAAGACCACGTTTTTTAGCAAACCAGTTTGTGATCATCATACTTACTGGAATCAGTGCAGAATTTAACCAGAATACTCCAATGAATACAGAGGAGATATACAGGTGAATTGCATTCTGAGCCAATGAGTAAGAAGCGTAAGAGAGTGCGAATCCGATAATGCTGACGCACTGGATTTTACGCATATCGCCTTTTGCAAGTCTGGAAGAAACCATAGGGGAAATAAAAATTCCCAGTCCTTGAAGGATTGTATTTGCAAGAGTAAATCCGCTTCTTGAAAGACCAAGTTCTTCTGTTACCTGAATGAGGAATTTGTTACTAAGTGCCATGATCGGAGGTACCATTGTACATGTGATGAGAAGACATCCGATTACAATATACCAGCCATAGTGTATTTTTTTCTTTTCCATAGTCTTATTCTCCTTGTTTGTTTAACCAGTTGAATGCACAGGTTGCGTGTACAGCAGCTCCGTACGGAAGAGCATCTTCATTGAAGAGGACTCCTGGGTTGTGATGCTGTACCGGACATCCGTCTACCTTTGCTTCTATCATGAAGTAAGTTGTTGGCACATGCTCAGAAATAAAAGCAAAGTCATCGGAAGGTGTTACCATATAATTAGTTTTTCCGATGATTCCCGGTTCAATTTCAGAAGCGTATCCGGCTAATTCCTTTGTCATCTCAGGATCGGAGTATGTAGAAGGAACATCGGAAAGTACTTCATAGTCAACGGTTGCTCCGAAAGATTTTCCTTCATATTCGCAGATTTCATGCATTCTCCTTACAAGTTTTTTACGAAGTTCTTTATTGTATGTACGAAGAGTTCCCATCAGAACAGCCTCGCCTGGGACAATATTCGGTGTTGCTCCCGCATTAAATGCGCCAAATGTCAGAATCGCACGCTCAGCAGATGGTGTCTCACGTGCGATCAGGTTCTGAAATGCACTGTAAATGTGAAGACCAACGTTAATTGGATCGATACCAAGTTCCGGCATTGCTCCATGACAGCCATTTCCATGAACGGTAATCTTGAATCCGTCACAGGAAGAGGTCATATAACCAAGTCCGTAATTCAGGGCTGGTTTGGAAGAATCCAGCATAACATGCATGCCGACAGCAGCATCAACTTTTGGATTTTCCAGGATTCCGGCAGCAATCAGCTTTTTGGATCCTGTAAATGTCTCCTCAGCCGGCTGGAACATGAGTTTTACACTTCCGCACAATTCATTGCGGTGTTCATACAGCATCTGAGCTGCACATAACAGCATTGCTGTGTGAAAATCATGTCCACAGTTGTGAGCTGCATCAGTTTCAGTTTTAAATGGAAGATCGTTGTTCTCCGGCATTGGAAGAGCATCCATATCTGCACGAAGCAGAAGAACCTTTCCTGGCTTTGCGCCTTCAATCAGAGCAGTCACACCGGAAGGACAGATCTCAGTTGGAGTCAGTCCGATTTCACGGAGACGCTCCATGACGTATTTAGTTGTGTTTGGCAGATTCTCGCCAGCTTCTGCGTGCTGATGAAGATAACGTCTGTCTGCCTGCAATTGAGACTCAAGCTCTTTTGCACGCTTTAAAAATTGATTCATAGTAATTCCTCCTTATAGAATTAAAGACAATATAAAGACCTGTCTTTATTATAGGCAGATGTTATATTAAAGTCAATAAATATAGATAAAATATATGTATTGCACAAAATATAATTGCCTATATTGCATAAAAAGCAGTGATTTTAATTAGGAATAATTAATAAGAAATGTACGAATATAAGAAGTGTGAAAAGGGCAGTTAGCCATATCAGAAAAAGTGTGGTATCATATTATGGAACAAAGCAGAAGGAGGTCGGAATGTGGGGAAAAAGATAGCAATTATCGCGACCGATTTTTTGGAACAATTCATAAAGGATATGATTACTGAGTTGGATATGGGGTTTCAGTATCACATCTTTACATATGAAAAATTCGAAGATATTAAGGATATTTATAAAAAAATCGGACCGGAATATGATGGGATTTTAGCAAGCGGAAGTTTTCCGGCACATATGATTCATCTTTACTATCCGGAAGAGAAGCGTCCGATTGGATGTTTTAACACCGATGACACAGCCATGTATCGTCTGCTGCTGAAGCTTTTGCAGCAGAATCGAAAGCTTGATTTTAGAAGAGTATATGCAGATATCATGGAATTGTTTGGTGGTAATCTGACGGCATTTGTAGAAGGACGGGAAGCCATGCCGGATCTTACCATTCTTTCTAATGAGACATTTACATTGGAAAGGATGCAGAAACTGGAAGAGGAACAGTATGAGAAACATCTGAATCTGTGGAAGGAAGGAAAGACAGATCTTTCAATTACACGTTTTTCAAGCATTGTAAAGAGATTAAAAGAGCAAGGAGTCAATGTATATTTTCCTTATCCGGGACAACAGTATGTACAAAATGTCTGTGAGAGACTGCTCAGTGATATTGAAAAACGGGAACTGGAAGAACGCCAGCCATGTGTCATTGTAGTTCGTCTGTTAGGACAGGAGAATTCAGTTAGTTATTTGCGAGAGCTGGATTCTAATTACATTCGGTTGGAAAGCATGATGATGGAAATGTTTGGAAATGGTATCACAGAATTTTCACTTCACAGATATCATTATGGAATGGAGATTCTTGCAACCAAAAAAGATGTTCTTAAAATAACGGAGGATCTGTCAAGAGATGGATTGTTCGCAGAACTTAAGAAACGAAAGACCAGCTGGAACTTTTGTATTGGCTATGGTTTTGGAGCAGGAATCGCCCAGGCAAGATTGAATGCGTTGAATGCATGCCATGAGGCAGAACTAAAAAAGAATACGAGCTATGTAGTAACAGAAAAGGAAGAACTGATCGGCCCTCTTGGAGTGGAGGCAACTGAGACATTTATGGTTGATAATCAGTCTTACCGGGATATTAAGTCAAAACTATCACCGATCACGGTCAGCAAAGTTATGTCTGCCTTGGAGGCATCTGCAGAAAAAGAGATTACAGCACAGGAACTTGCGTTCAGGTTAGGAGTTACAAAAAGAAGTGCGAACCGTTTTCTGTCAACATTAGAGCGTGAAGAAATATTGAAAGTTGCATACAAAAAGAGAACTACTTCCAGAGGAAGACCGGAGAGTGTATTTGTGCGAAAAGAAAAGTAGCCGATGAAGGCTACTTTTTTTTGTGTACTGGTTCTGGTAATTCATCAATAATCCTTTCAATCAGAGCTTTCTTTGCATATACATCAAAGCTAAGAGAAGAAATTAGAGAAAATAACTGCAGATATTCCCGGTCACTGTCAGAGAGACCTTCCATATCTTTGAAAGTATTCTGAGAAGTCTCGTATGCTTCGCGGACTTCATCTTTTAAGTTCTGAATCTGGCTCTTTGCCGTGTCGCAGACTTCTTCGTAGATAGATGCAACATCGACAGCACTGTCTGTATCAAAATACTTTTCCGTAATTGGAGTAAGAATCGTCTCAATATCCTTGATGGACAGGATCGTTTTAAAATAATAGATAAAAATCATGACAACCACATGTTCTTTGGAATACTTCTTCTTAACCGGTGGTGGGAGAAGGTTGTTCTTTGCATAATTATTGATCATTGTCTTTGTCAGAATCTTATCCTTATCGTACCGCTTACTGGAGCTTAACTGTTCGTCCATAAAGCTAGTCACCTGATCCATATATAATTCAATATTCGGTATATCCTCAGAGCGTACATAATCCATATTGGAAATACCTTCTAACATGCTGTTCAGTAGTTCATCCATATTAATCTTCATAATTGCCACCTCAATATAGATATTATATAGTAATAAAAACTATATGACAAGCAAAAAATAAAATGTTCACATATTGTTAAGAAAATAACATAATGAGCTAATGAGCAGTTAAAAATAGGTTAGATTAGTGGAGAAGAGTACGTGTGTGTGGTAAGGTGAATGCAAGAAAATTACGAGGAGGCAACGAAGATGATCAATGCAATTTTAGTAGTCTTGTTAGTTTTGATTGGAGGAGTACCATCGATACTTTTGACATTAAGTGTACCGGTGATGTTGGTATGGAAGATTTACCGGAAAGTCAGATATGGGTATAGCTTATATCAGTAAGTGAAGATAGAAGAATCAAAAGGGACAGCATCTGAAAAAGGTGCTGTCCCTTTTGATTTTAGCAAAATCTTAACATATGTATGTGATATAATAGGAGCACCTAAAGAGATGTATTGTGCTATCAATTTGGCGGTGGAATGGAGAACATCTATATGAAAATTTTGAAAAATATAATTATTACGGCTGCAATGCTGGCAGCAGCGACAGCTATATGTTTTATTTTGAGGCCGCTTGTTCCGACAGACACGCATGTGCCGCTTATTTATGTGTTGTCAGTACTTTGTGTATCCAGACTTACAGAAGGATATTTTTATGGGGTGCTGGCATCTATGGTGGCAGTTGTGGGAGTCAATTATATATTTACCTATCCATATTTCCAAGTGGATTTTACTGTGACCGGCTATCCGCTTACATTTATTGTAATGTTGACAGTATCTATTTCAGTAAGTGCATTGATGACTCAGATCAAGATGCAGGAGCATGTGCGGTTAAAGGCAGAAAAAGAGAGAATGAGAGCCAATCTTCTAAGAGCAGTGTCTCACGATATCCGGACGCCTCTTACTTCTATAGAAGGAGCAGCGGCTGGAATTATAGATAATAAAGATGTTTTGACAGAGGAGCAGAAAGAAGAGCTGCTTTTGAATATCAAAGAAGAGGCACAGTGGATGGTACGGATGGTGGAGAACCTGTTATCCATTACCCGGATGAATGATGAAGGAACAAGACTTACGACACACGAAGAACTGGCAGAAGAGATTGTCAGCAGTGCAGTTGTAAAGTTTTCAAAGCGTTTTCCGGACATAAAAGTCGAGGTGGATATTCCAGAAGAAGTTGTTATTGTTCCGATGGATCCAATCCTGATCCGGCAAGTCATTGTGAATATTATGGAAAATGCTGTGATACATGGAGGATCGACGACGCAGGTGAAGGTAACCGTATCTGCGAATGAAACAGAAGCTATATTTTCTATTGAAGATAATGGGAAAGGAATTGATGGAAAGATTTTGCCCATGTTATTTACAGGTCAGATCAGTCACCGGGAAGGTGAGACGTACGATAATAAACGGAGTATGGGAATCGGACTTTCGGTATGTAAAAGTATTATAGATGCGCACAGGGGAAAAGTCTGGGCAGAGAATAAGATAGATGGCGGAGCAAAGATTTCATTTACATTACCGCTTGAGGAGGAAGAACAGAATGGAGATTAAAGACCGTGTATTAATAGTAGAAGATGATAAAAATATTCGAAAGTTTATACAGACAATCCTGGAGGCCAATGATTATGATGTAATCGCGACTGAGACAGGAAAGGAAGCATATAGTCTGATCACTTCCAGATGTCCAGATGTGGTGATCTTGGATCTGGGACTTCCAGATATGGACGGAATGAAGATTTTAAAAGAAGTCCGTGCGTGGTCCAATATGCCGATTATTGTAGTTTCTGCCAGAGATCATGAAAAAGATAAGGTAGAAGCGCTCGATATGGGAGCTGATGATTACATAACAAAACCATTTGGGACATCAGAACTTCTTGCAAGGATTCGGGCTGCGATCCGACATTTCCGGGGAACAAGCAAGAATCAAGGAGAGAGGCAGAAAGTCACATTTTTAAATGGAAAATTGGTGATAGATTATGATAAACACCGAGTCTATGTGGAGGAACAAGACGCAGGACTGACCCAGAATGAGTTCCGGTTATTAAGTCTCCTTGGAAAATATGCAGGCAAGGTTCTGACATATGATTACATGATGAAAGAAATCTGGGGACCAAACATGAAGGGGGATAACCGTATCCTGCGTGTGAATATGGCGAATATCCGTAGAAAAATCGAAAAAAATCCCGGTCAGCCACAGTTTATATTTACAGAAGTCGGAGTGGGATACCGTATTATAGAAACAGATTCTTAATCAGTGATAGCGCTTGTTTAACACAGGAACAATAGCTTTTCAGCTTCATAGGTCATTGCGCTTCTTCTTTATCTTTGTTATAATATGAAAATATGCTTTGGAATATTCTTGGTTATTGGAAGACAGGAGGCTTAAGGTGCGGGCAACAGTACTTTGTTATAATTTAAAAGGGACGACCAAAGGTCGGAAGATTGGATTGATTTTTGGATTTTTAGGCTACAGAGTCCGTCATGTGGAGGAAGAAGAATACTTGCTTCCGGTTGGTGAAGTTGTAGAAGGCAGAACAACGGAATCAATAAATGAAGAAGCTGGTGTTAAAAAGAAAGAAATAGAAGCTGTATTTCAAGAGGAGATGCTCTTAATGTGTCCGGAAAATGAGCGTATGCTGGATCAGGCATTGCAGCGTATGAGAAAAGAAAAAGTTCAGGTTCCGTTAAAAGCCGTTTTGACAGAGATGAATAAGAACTGGACATCGGTGGCACTTCATGATGAGATCATGCGAGAGCATGAGAAGATGACAGGTGAAAAATAATAGAAAGGAAACGAAAAGAACTTGAATATATATGATACGTTAAATGATAAACAGAAGGAAGCAGTCTTTCACACGGAAGGACCGCTTCTTATTTTAGCAGGAGCGGGATCAGGTAAGACAAGAGTCCTGACCCACAGGATTGCGTACCTGATTGAAGAAAAAGGTGTCAATCCATGGAATATTTTGGCAATTACATTCACGAACAAAGCGGCAGCAGAGATGCGGGAACGTGTGGATAATCTGGTTGGGTTCGGCTCAGAAAGTATTTGGGTGAGTACATTCCATTCTATGTGTGTGCGGATACTAAGACGCCATATTGCATTGCTTGGATATGACACGAATTTTACAATTTATGATACAGATGATCAGAAGACACTGATGAGGGATGTGTGCAAGTTGTTGCAGATTGACACAAAAATCTACAAAGAGCGTATGCTGATCGGAATCATTTCTCATGCAAAAAATGAGATGTTGACTCCGGAAGAATTTCGGCTTCAGTCGGGCGGAGATTTTCATCAGAAAAAGATTGCGGATGTGTATGAAGAGTATGAAAAGCAGCTCCGGGCTAACAATGCACTGGATTTTGATGATCTGCTTTTAAAGACAGTTCAGCTATTCCAGACACAGCACGATGTGTTGGAATATTATCAGGAGAGATTCCGCTATATTATGGTAGATGAGTACCAGGATACGAATGGGGTGCAGTTTGAGTTGGTACGTCTGCTTGCTTCCAGGTATCAGAATCTGTGTGTAGTCGGAGATGATGATCAGTCTATTTATAAATTCCGTGGGGCAGATATCCGTAATATTCTGGATTTTGAGAAAGTATTTACAAAGGCAGCAGTCATTAAATTGGAGCAGAATTATCGCTCCACAGCAAATATCCTGAATGCAGCAAATGCTGTGATCAGCTACAATCACGGAAGAAAGGACAAGACGCTGTGGACAGACAATGAAGATGGTGATAAGATTGCATTTCGTCAGTTTGATACTGCATTCGATGAGGCAGAATATATAGTATCCGATATAAAAGAACACGTGGAAAAAGGCGAGTGCGACTATCAGGACAACGCCATTTTATATCGTACGAATGCACAGTCCCGTATGTTTGAGGAAAAATTCGTAACAGCAAATATTCCATATAAGATTATTGGCGGCATTAATTTCTATGCAAGACGGGAAATTAAAGATATTCTTGCATATTTAAAAACCGTAGATAATGGTCAGGATGACCTGGCGGTGCGAAGAATTATCAATGTACCAAAAAGAGGAATCGGTCTTACCAGCATTAATCGTGTGCAGGAGTATGCTGCGATGCATGAAAAAGGATTTTATGAATGTCTTAAGGGAGCTGACCTTATCCCGGATATCGGAAGAGGCGTGTCAAAGCTTGAGTCATTTGTAGCATTGATCGAGCACTTTAAAGTAGATGCAAAGGAATTGACACTTCATGAACTGATGCAGGAAATTATTGACGAAACCGGATATATCGAGAGCATTCAGGCAGAGAGTGAGATAGAGGCTCAGGCGAGAATTGAAAATATCGATGAGCTTTTAAATAAAGTCGTTGCTTATGAAGAAGTATGCGAAGAGCATGATGAACCGGTAACACTGAGTGGATTTCTTGAGGAAGTCGCTCTGGTGGCAGATATTGACAATCTGGATGAGAACAGTGATTATGTGGTGCTCATGACTTTACACAGTGCGAAAGGACTGGAATTTCCACGCGTTTATCTTGCCGGAATGGAAGACGGACTGTTTCCAAGCTATATGACCGTGACGGCCGATGATCCGGACGAATTGGAGGAAGAGCGAAGACTTTGTTATGTAGGTATCACAAGAGCCCAGAATGAACTGACTATGACTTGTGCAAGAAAACGTATGGTCCGCGGTGAGACGCAGTATAATAAAATGTCACGTTTCTTAAAGGAAGTTCCGCTGGAACTGATATCTACGGGAAATAAATTTTCAGGAAATGGAAAAAGTCTTACAGACCACGCGGATTATGAAGAACCGGAAAGAAAAACGGACTACCAGATGGCGAGACAGGCATTTAAGACGAAAGCATTTGCAGCAGTACAGCAGGGAAAATCCTTTGGAAAGCCTGCAGGGGGAAAGCTGGAGTATGGAGTCGGTGACCGTGTACGCCATATAAAATTCGGTGAAGGTACAGTTTTGTCGATAGTCGAAGGCGGACGTGACTACGAAGTGACGGTGAATTTTGACGGGCCTGGAACGAAGAAGATGTTTGCAGCATTCGCAAAATTACAGAAGATATAAGAAATATGCAGAAGCAGAGAATTTTGCAAAGGTAATTTTACACTGACAAACTTTGCAGCTTTCAAATTATACTTTAAAATTTTATAAAATAAATGTGTAGTAATATTTTCAGACCAGTGTTATAATAATATACAATAATGTAACTTGCAAAGGGCAAGGGAAAGGACGAGGGATATGAGTAAAATTGATGAGCTTATTGCAACAACAAAGCTGAACGATCTGATTAACAAAAAGGAAGAAGAGAAAGCTTCCAAGACAGTTCTTTGGATACTGGCAGTGATCGGTGCTGTGGCAGCAGTTGCAGCAATCGCATATGCAGTATATTGCTTCTTTACCTCGGATTATCTGGAAGACTTTGAGGATGATTTTGACGATGATTTCGATGATGACTTCTTCAATGACGAAGATCAGATATAGGTTCAGAACAACAAAACAAGTAAGTAAAAAGCAGGCTGAGATGCCTGCTTTTTTACAGGACGAGGTGGATGATGGATGGACAGTGCTTTGCTCTGTTGATTGATGCAGATAATGTATCTGCAAGGTATATAAAGCCGATTTTAACAGAGCTTTCAAAATATGGAAATATCACGTACAAAAGAATTTATGGAGACTGGACGAATACGCAACATTCAAGCTGGAAGGATGAGCTGCTTAAGAACTCGATTACACCAATCCAGCAGTTCTCTTATACGCAGGGAAAGAATTCCACAGATTCTGCGATGATTATAGATGCGATGGATATTCTTTACGCAAAGGATGTGGATGGATTCTGCATTGTATCCAGTGACAGTGATTTTACGAGACTGGTGAGCCGATTAAGAGAGAGTGGTAAGATGGTTATTGGAATGGGCGAAAATAAGACGCCGGAGCCATTTCGAAAAGCATGCGACAAATTCACAATTCTGGAAAATCTTCTGTCAGAGAAAGGCTTGGAAGATGGAGAGGAAGAATCTCATGAAGTGCTGGGGCGTGAGAAGGTCGAAGATGCAGTTATTAAGATGATCATGGAGAATCAGGATAATAATAAGCAGACCGGACTTGGCGAAGTAGGAAGCCGACTGGTCAGCCTTTATCCGGATTTTGACGTGCGAAGTTACGGATATAGCAGCCTTTCCAAATTTTTTGAGGAATTTGATAGAATACAGCTTGTGAAACATGGTCATGTAGCTTGGGTTACATTAAAAGAGAACCGTGCGAGAAAAGAAGACGTAGACCAGTTTGTGCGTAATTTGGTGAAAGGTGCCGGAGAAGCAGGTATGGATCTTGGTGCCATCGGAAATCGTGTGTATGATAAATACAAAGATTTCAAACTAAATGATTATGGATATTCCCAGTTCAAAAAATATGTTAAGAGCATTTCTCATATGAAGCTGGAACAGGATGGTAAACGCTGGAAAGCTCATTATAAAAAATAGATAGTCTGTAAAGGAGGACGAGAACGCTATGAAGAAAGGACAGGTATACGAAGGAGTCATCGAATCCGTAGAGTTCCCGAATAAAGGAATTGTAAATGTATCACAGGAGGACAGATGCGTCATTGTAAAAAATGGTGTGCCTGGTCAGAAGGTACGTTTTTCAGTAAATAAAGTGAAAAAAGGAAAAGCAGAAGGAAGGATCCTGGAGGTAATCGAGAAAGCGCCTCAGGAGATAGAACCTGCCTGTCCGCATTTCGGACAGTGCGGTGGTTGCACTTATCAGAATCTGCCGTATGAAGAACAGGTAAAATTAAAGGAGTCACAAGTCAAGGCAATGATGGATGAGGCAGTTGACGGAGACTATATCTGGGAAGGTGTACTGGAAAGTCCATTCAAAAGTGAGTACCGTAATAAGATGGAGTTCTCTTTTGGTGACGAATACAAAGACGGACCGCTGGCACTTGGTATGCACAAACGAGGCAGTTTCCACGATATAGTCAATGTATGTGATTGTCAGATTGTAGACAGTGATTACAGAAAGATATTGGCCTGTACACTGGAATGTGCGAGAAAATCAGGCCTGCCATATTATCACCGCATGAGACATGATGGGTATTTCAGGCATTTACTCGTGAGAAAAGCAGTGAAGACGGAAGAAATCCTCATTGATATTGTAACAGCATCAGAAGAAGGCTTTGACAGTAAACCAAAGGAATTTCTGGATAAATGGGCAGCAGCACTTCAGGCACTTGAGCTCACCGGAAAGATTGTCGGAATTCTCCATACGAAGAATGACAGTCTCGCAGATATTGTAAAAGACGAAGGAACAGAAGTACTTTTTGGTCAGGATTATTTCTATGAGGAATTACTTGGACTGAAGTTCAAAATCACACCATTTTCTTTCTTCCAGACTAATTCGCTGGGAGCGGAAGTGCTTTATGAAAAAGCGAGAGAATATATCGGGGATACGAATGAAAAAGTAGTTTTTGACCTTTACAGTGGAACCGGAACAATTGCACAGATTCTGGCACCGGTAGCGAAGAAAGTAGTCGGTGTTGAAATTGTTGAAGAAGCAGTTGAGGCAGCTAAGGTCAATGCAAAATTAAATGAACTGGACAACTGTACTTTCTGGGCAGGAGATGTCTTAAAAGTCATCGATGAACTGGGGGAAGTTCCGGATCTGATCATGCTGGATCCGCCGAGAGACGGTGTGAATCCGAAGGCACTTATGAAGATCCTGAATTTCGGAGTGGAGCGTCTGGTGTATATCGCATGCAAACCGACCAGTCTGGCACGGGATCTGGAGATGATTCAGGGAAGAGGATATAAAGTAGAGAAGATTGCATGTGTGGATTTATTCCCGAACACGGTTCATGTCGAGACGGTAGTACTGCTTTCCCACAAAAAACCAGACGGACATATCAACGTAAAAGTTGAGTTTGGCGAGGGTGAGGGAAAAGTTCCGCTTGATAATATTGCTAAAAGAGCGGAAAGCTACAAGCCCAAAGAGCGAGTGACCTACAAAATGATAAAGGAGTACATAGAAGCTAAATACGGCTTCAAAGTACATACCGCATATATCGCAGAGGTAAAGAGAGATTTAGGATTGCCAATGTACGATGCTCCTAATGCGGTAGAAGAGTTGAAACAGCCGAGGAAGCATCCGACAGCGGAGAAAGTGGAAGCGATAAAGGATGCATTGAAGCATTTTGAAGTGATTTAATAATGATGAGCGTATCATTAAAAATAGTGGTACGCTTTTCTTTAAAATATTTGGGAAGCAATATATAAGTGCTGAATATGCTTGAAAGGAGGAAAATGGAGTGAACCGTATTACAGAAATAACAAAGCGAGATATTTTAGATTTATTTCAGAATGGATTAGAGATAGACGAATTTTTTCAAACCCGAACCATTACTTACAATTATTATGGTCGCCTTGAAGAAATAGATTTTCTTAAAAGATTATATGATTTAGAGAGAATGCCAAGTTTTGATTCAAGATTTGCAAATGCAGAACAGGATATTTGGCAACATACAGTGAATAATGATGATTATCCATACTGCTGGGTTTTTGAAGACAAAAGATTCAATTTACAAGATGGTAGCGATGAAGTATATTTAAAATTTCTTTGTGAAGTATTTCACCCTGCTGTTCGATATGATAAGGGATACTGGAAAGAATTTTTAGTGGCAATTAACAAGCTATTACAAAATGACGGTTATGAGATTTACCCTGCTGAGAAACTATCCAATCGTGATGTTTATGGATGGAGAATATATCAGCAAGAAGATAATACGTTGTTTATTCCATATTCTCAACGAAATGCAAAGGACATAAAAGCAAAAAAGATAGTATTGTCCATAAAGCGGAAAGCGAGAAATCAAATTTATCAGTTTCTGGAGCGATATAATATCGTATATCAAGCGACTGACGAAACGGGATGGAATTATAATACAACAGTAGCTGAGGATGTTTTTAATGAAATAAGGCAATTTTATGTGCCAAAGTGTTATAATGATAAAAAAGAATATGTTGAAACTGCTGATTTGCAAGCATTCATACTTTCTAATTCTCCATTTTGCGTGTTGGACGCAATAGAGTTTTTTGCGAAACATAGTATCTCAGATGACTTTGAACCACAGATTAATGCTATATTAAAACTGAATGAGATACCGTTTCAGCTTTCCAAGGGGAAGCTAATTAATACATTTGATACCCAGATAAATAAAAATTCATTAGTGTCTGTTCAAGAAGTAGGACTGAAAGAGTTATTACAAGAGGCGTCAAAATATTATGATGAAAACAATTTGCAAATTGCAGTGGAGAAACTTTGGGATGCATTTGAGAGACTAAAGACATATTACTGCTCATCGACTGTAGATAAGAAGAAATCGGTTAATAAGATTATAATGGATATGGGTAATAATCAACAGCCGTTTTTAGAATTATTTGAAAAGGAATTTCATGAGCTTACCATACTTGGCAATAATTTTAGAATTCGACACCATGAAACAACAAAAACGGATATTCAGGATAAAAGGCATTATGAATATTTTTATAGACGTTGCCTGTCTTTAATTTCAACCGCAATCCAGTATTTAGATGGAAGAAATTTATGATAGGAATGAGTTTTTATCAAAATCTCCCATTTATAGATTTGTATATTATTTTTCCGAAACTTATAATGAAGCTAAAGATGTGGAGGTGTGCTTATGAGAGAGAAATTTAATCATCTGTATTTGGATAGCCACGAAAGAATACTTTTGATACATAGCCTTGTAGAGTTAAAAAATCAGCTCATTCAGCAAGGCAGATATACAGACTGCGTTGACGAGCTTATTTTTAAGGTCATAAATGCACCGACCAAGAGAATGAAAATTGAATATGTCTAAGGCAAATTACAAAGCCGCTTATTCTTATTGATTTTAAGAATAGGCGGCTTTTTTGCGTTCTCTGGTACTGTTTACATAGCCACCTTGACAAAGTGGCTAAATCTATGCGAAAGGAGGACGCATCTATGTCAAATTGCAAAGTGATTGCTCTGACTAACCAGAAAGGCGGTGTCGGAAAAACAACCACAGCGGTCAATCTGGGTGTAAATCTGGTGCAACAGGGTAAAAAAGTCCTGCTGATTGATGCCGATGCACAGGCAAATCTCACGATGGCTTTGGGCTACAACAGACCAGACGATATTCCCATAACGCTTTCTACTGTGATGCAGAACATCATAGACGATAAAACGCTTGATGTTTCACAGGGTATTATTCACCATAGCGAGGGCGTTGACCTGCTTTCGTCAAACATTGAGATGTCGGGCTTTGAGGTAAGGCTAATCAATGCAATGAGCCGTGAGCGTGTGCTGAAAACCTATGTCAATGAGGTTAAAAAGAATTACGACTATGTGCTTATTGATTGTATGCCGAGTTTAGGTATGATAACCATCAATGCTCTGGCGGCGGCTGACAGTGTAATTATCCCGACACAGCCCCACTATCTCTCGGCTAAAGGTCTGGAGCTTTTGCTTCGCTCCGTATCAATGGTCAAGCGGCAAATCAACCCCAAGCTGCGGATAGACGGTATCTTAATGACTATGGTAATGCCCCGTACCAACATTTCTAAGGAAATTACGGCAACGGTCAAAAGTGCATACGGTCAGAAAATCAAGGTGTTTGATACCGAGATACCACATTCTATCCGTGCGGTGGAAGCTACCGCAGAGGGCAAAAGTATTTTTGCCTACGACAGAAGCGGCAAGGTTGCCGCAGCCTATGAGCAGTTAGGAAAGGAGGTGGCAGAGATTGGCGAGAAGCAGAGAAACCAAAATCGAGCTGACCGCATACGATGACCTTTTTCAGACGGACGAAAGCCGTGAGGAAGCAAAGCTCTCTAAGATAAGGGATATTCCCATATCGGAGATTGACGAGTTTCCAGACCACCCGTTCAAGGTTTTAATGGACGAGGATATGGAACAGCTTGTTGAGAGTATCAAGCGAAACGGTGTAATGACCCCTGCGACAGTTCGCTTAAAAGAGGACGGACGGTATGAGCTTATCAGTGGTCACAGGCGGAAAAAGGCTTGTGAACTTGCGGGGCTTGAAACGCTGAAATGCGAGGTTAAAGAGCTTACCCGTGACGAAGCCATTATTGTTATGGTGGAAAGTAATCTCCAACGCTCTGTTATTTTACCAAGCGAAAAAGCCTTTGCTTATAAAATGCGGTTGGAAGCTATGAAACGACAAGGTGAAAGAAGTGATTTAACTTCGTCCCCAATGGGGACAAAGTTGAGGAGTGATGCTGAACTTGCAGAAAAGGTTGGAGAAAGCCGCAATCAAATCCAGAGGTATATCCGTTTAACAGAGCTTGTTCCCGAAATCCTGCAAATGGTAGATGAACGGCAGATTGCTTTCCGTCCTGCGGTTGAAATTTCCTATCTGACCGAGGAACAGCAATACACCTTGCTTGAAGCAATGGAGTACAACGATGCTACCCCGTCATTGGCACAGGCTATCAAAATGAAGAAGTTTAACCAAGACGGCAAGCTCACTTCCGAGGTTATCCAGTCCATTATGGAGGAAGAAAAGCCCAACCAGAAGGAAAAACCCGCTTTCCGTGACGAGAGGATAACCAAGCTCATTCCCAAGACTGTTCCCAGAGGGCAGGAAACGGATTTTGTTGTCAAGGCGTTAGAGTTTTATAACCGACACTTGCAGCGGAATAAGGCTCACGAGAGATAGCCACACACCGAGGGCGAGGTCTGCCCATTTGAGTGGTTAGCCATTATTTTGGTTTCCCCCTCTCCACACCTCACCCCCTAATTACTGCCAGTAACTATCCGAGAAAAGAAATACTTTAAGCTGTCCATATCGGGCAGCTTTTTTCGGTCAGTAAGGCAAAATATTCAATCCAAATTACAGGAGGTAACTATGAAAATCCCTAAATTATTCAAAAAGGCTGCGGCTTTTGTAATGGCTGCGGTCACGGCATTATCCATAATGCCTGCGACGGCGTTTGCTGCGGGTGACATCGGTACGATTTCCTTTTCCCACACCTATGACAGCAACGGTAATGCGATGAGGTACAATTCCAGTGCGAATATCGGCGGTTATACCGCAGGCGGAACAGGAAATTACAAGTACCGTATGTTTGTGGACGGCGAGAATGCGTTTTGTATTCAGCCGGGAGTACCGCTGAAAACAGGAAACACCTTGAAAAAGGCTTCCTCTGATACTTGGAACGCCCTTTCAGCAAACCAGAAAAAGGCAGTTGGGCTTGCCCTGCTCTATGGGTATCAGGGCAACCGAAATAATCTGTCGGGAAGTGATGATGAAAAATGGCTTGCCACGCAGACCCTCGTATGGGAGTTTGTCACAGGCTGCCGTGAAGCCACAGGCTCATATAACCAGACAAGCACTACAGTTTACAGCCTGCACTTCGGTTCAAATTATGCCAACAGCGGAGCAAGGGCAGTGTATGACCAGATTGTTGCGATGCTGCGTGAGCATAACACCATTCCGAGCTTTATGTCGGGTGCTAAGAATGACATCACAAAGGAGCTTGCATACAAGGACGGAAAGTACAGCATCACATTGACAGACAGCAACGGCGTCCTTTCTGATTACAGCTTTTCAAGCTCTGACAGCAATGTGAGTGTATCGAAGTCTGGAAATAAGCTGACAATCAGCTCCACCGTAGCTATCAGCGGTTCTGTACGCATTACGGCAAAGAGGAACAATGTGCCGATGGTCAGCAGCAGTGCAAAGCTCATTGCCTATGGCGACCCGAACTTGCAGGACTTGGTAACAGGTGTGGAGAATGCTGATACCGTGTTTTCATATATCAATATCGAAACGCCGACAGGCACGATTGCCCTCAAAAAGACTTCGGAGGACGGAGTTGTGGAGGGCATCTCTTTTACAATCAAAGGCGATAACTTCAACAAAACAGTTAAGACAGGAAAGGACGGGTCTGTCTCCGTGGAGGGATTATTCCCTGGCACATATACGGTCACAGAACAGTCCATTGACCGTTATGAGCCGCAGAAAACCCAGACCGTCACCCTTATTGGAGGAAAAACCTCTACTGTGACCTTCAGCAACACTTTGAAGCGTGGCAGTCTGGAAATCGTCAAGACTTCCGAGGACAATCTGGTGGAGGGAATGAAATTCCACCTTTACGGCACATCTTTAAGCGACTTGCCTGTTGACGAGTATGCCGTGACTGATAAAAACGGTCTGGCTAAGTTTGAAAATGTCCTTATCAGCGGCGATACCCCGTATGTAGTTGAGGAAGTGGATACCGCAGTCCGCTATGTCGTTCCCGCTTCTCAGACAGCTCCGATTGAATGGAACAAGGTCACAAAACGCAGCTTCGAGAATGTATTGAAGAAATTCCAAGTGACTGTGACAAAGACCGATGCAGAAACAGGTTCTCCACAGGGCGATGCTTCCCTTGCAGGTGCGGTTTACGGCATTTATAAGGGTGAGGAACTGATTGACACCTATACGACTGATGAAAACGGTCAGTTTACGACCAAGTATTATATCTGTGACAATGATTGGACTGTCCGAGAAATCAGTCCGTCCGAGGGGTATCTTCTGGATACCGCAATCCACAAGGTAGGTGCAGAACCAGAGCTTTACACGGTAGAGCTGAACAGTACCTCAAACGCTGTGAATGAACAGGTCATCAAAGGCAATATCGCAATCATCAAGCATACGGATAACGGGGAAACCCAGATTGAAACACCCGAAGAAGGTGCGGTATTTGAAGTGTTCCTCAAATCCGCAGGCAGCTATGAAAATGCAAAGGAAACCGAGCGTGATGTGCTGACCTGTGACGAGAATGGCTTTGCCCAGACAAAGGATATGCCGTATGGCATTTATACCGTCCGTCAGACCTCTGGTTGGGAGGGGCGTGAGTTGATGAAAGACTTTGATGTGTTTATCAGCAAGGACGGTCAGACTTACCGCTACCTTATCAACAACGCTAACTTTGAGAGCTATATCAAAATTGTAAAGAAAGATGCGGAAACAGGCAATACAATCCCGTATGCAGGTGCAGGCTTCCAGATTTACGACCCGAATGGAAACCTTGTGACTATGACTTTCACTTATCCCGAAGTGACGACCATTGACACCTTCTATACTACGGCAGACGGCGACCTTATCACACCGCAGACGCTGGAATACGGCAAAGGCTATTCCATTGTGGAAGTGCAAGCCCCGTATGGATATGTCTTAAATTCCGAGCCTGTTTATTTTGATGTGGTACAGGAAAACTCCGAGGAAGAAAGCGGCATTACCGTTATTGAGGTAGTACGCTCCAATATGGCACAGAAAGGTACAATTACCGTAGAAAAGTCTGGTGAGGTATTCAGCTCCGTGGCAGGCGATAAGGGATTGTATCAGCCGATTTTCTCTGTCAGCGGTCTTGAGGGTGCAGTCTATGAGATTACCGCAGCCGAGGATATTGTCACTTTGGACGGAACGGTCAGAGCAAACAAGGGCGAGGTTGTGGATACCGTTACTACAGGAAAGGACGGTACAGCAAAATCCAAAGAACTGTATCTCGGAAGATATGAGGTTAAGGAAATCACAGCTCCGTATGGAATGGTGCTGAATGAGGAAGTCCATTCTGTTGAGCTTGTGTATGCAGGACAGAATGTTGATGTAACGGAAACGGACACTTCTTTCTATAATGAAAGACAGCGTGTTGAAATCGACCTTATCAAGAGCCTTGCCATTGATGAAGCCTACGGCATTGGCAAGAACGGGGAAATCTTTGATGTGACTTTTGGCTTGTATGCCGCAAAGGAACTCACAGCCGCAGACGGAAAGACCATTCCTGCGGACGGTCTGATTGAGGTCATTTCCCTTGATGAAAGCGGTCACGGGAAAGCAATCAGCGACCTGCCGATGGGCAGCTATTATGTGCAGGAAATCTCGACCAATTCAGCATATATTGTCAGCGATGCAAAATACCCTGTTATTTTTGAATATGCAGGACAGGATACCACAACCGTCCACATCACAGCCAACGAGGGCGAAGCTATCACAAATGACATTATTTACGGCTCTGTAAGCGGTAAGAAATCTGATGAGGACGGAAAGGCTCTGGGCGGTGCAGTTATCGGTATCTTCAAGACAGGAACTACCGAGTTTACAAAGGAAAATGCGATTGCAGCTACCACATCAAAAGATGATGGTAGTTTTTCTTTTGCCAAAGTGCCGTATGGAACTTGGATAATCCGTGAAATCGAAAGCCCGAAGGGATATGTACTCTCCGAGGAAGAAATCGCCGTGACTATCGGCAAGGTGGAAGAAGTTGTGGAAATCGAACTTGTCAACTACTTCATTAAGGGCAATATCGCTTTGACAAAGGTTGATAAGGATTATCCCGACAACAAGCTGTCGGGTGCGGTATTTGAGGTTTACTCCGATATAAACGGCGATGGGAAACTGGATAAGGACGATACGCTGCTTGGCGAAATGAAAGAACTTGACGGCGGCGTTTACCAGATGAGTGAACTCCGCTACGGCAAATATCTGGTAAAGGAAACCAAAGCTCCGACAGGCTTTGTGCTTGATGAAAATGTTTATGCCGTATCCGTTGAGGAGAACGGCAAGACCTACACTGTGGAAAATAAGGCGGGTGTGGGCTTTATCAATGCAGCACAGAAAGGCTCTCTTAAAATCGTAAAGACTTCCTCTGACGGTAAGGTGGAGGGCTTCTCTTTCCGTGTGACAGGCGTGGACTATGACCAGACCTTTAAGACAGATAAGAACGGAGAAATCGTGATTGAGGGCTTGCGGATTGGCGACTATACCGTATCCGAAGTAAGCGACAAGGCTTCCGCAGGATATATCCTGCCTGCCGATAAACAGGCAACGGTCAAGGCGGACGCTACGGCTATCGTGCAGATGCACAATGAATTCAGGGATACCCCGAAAACAGGCGATGACTTCAATCTGGGCTTATGGGTAAGCCTTGCAGCTCTGTCTGTTGTCGGTGCGGGCGTTCTCGGATTTGTCGGCTATAAGAACAGAAAGAAGAAAAAGGAGGACTAATTGATGGACGCTAAAACCATTATCGCAATCGTGCTTGTCGTGTTCATTGTGGGTGCGGCGGTATGGCTGAATATCCGTAACAGAAAGAATAAGTAAGTGGTTTGGGCGGCTGAAAGATGCCGCCCTTTCTTTTATGGAGGTAACAATGAGAAACCTTAAAACCATTGAAAAGAAAGTCAGAGCTGTTCTGGAAAAGAATGAAGATGCCAGAAATGACGATATGGTGCTGTATCTTGCACTTTGTAATGCCTGTCTGAAGGATGCAGGGGCAATGCCGCTTGCAGAGATAATGACGCAGCACAAATATCTTGGTCTGCCGAGCTTTGAGAGCGTCAGCAGGACACGCCGCAAGCTGCAGGCACAGTATCCAGAGCTTGCAGGGAGCCGCCCTGTTCAAAAAATGAGAGCCACGGGCGAAAAAGCCTATCGGCGTTATGCCAAAGAATAGAGAGGTGCTTATGGACGAAGAAAAACGCTCCAATCAGAACTATGAAATCATTGAGAGCTGTACTATCGGGAGTACAGAGCTTGTCATCGGTCACAATCCCAACGCACCCAACCCTTATGTGTGTTGGTACTGCAAGGGCGGCTCAAATTATTTCTGGGGTTATTACACGAATGAGCTTGATGCTGCACGGCAAAAGCTGAATGAACGATACCAGTCAGAGTGCCGTATGCCCTATAATCAGCCTGCCCAGAAGCAGAAAAACGGTGATGACCGTGAGCGATAAAATAAAATATGACTGCACGACCTGTCCTTATCCCCGATATAAGGACGGGTCAGTTATTTTCTGCGATGTCTGTATCCGCAAGATTTTAGACGAGCAGAAAGAGAAAAAGGAAAGAAAGGAGCAGCCGAATGAGTAAAGAAAAAAGAATGCTCGGTAATTACGAGATTACCCAGAGCATCTATATCGGAGATAAAGAGGTCGTGTTCGGTGTTGATACAAAAGACCCGCATCCCTTTATGGTCTGCTATTGCGACTACAACAACCCTCTGTCAGCAGCGTGGCCGACAGAGGGGGTTGCTTCGGACGATTATCTGGAAGCAATGCAGATTTTTGTTGACCGAGTGCAGTCACAGATTGACCGCACAAAAGAAGAATTATTCAAGTTCCCATTTGATAAGACCGTGCTTACAGAAGAGCATTGTATCCCTGATGACGGTATGCGTAATATCGTGGGTAAAGTGGTAGTCATCAATTCCGAGCCGAAGCGGTATGAATATCAGCACCCTGCCTATCAGCTTATATTGGCAGACGGCGGACACGGAGCAACAGGCGGCAGAGGTCAGGCGGTGTTCGGAACTTGTCTTGCCACAGGCGAAAGAGCCAGATGGGAAAGGTATGATGTGCTTGGCGAGATTAAACCCAAATGTATGCCCGATTGGGCAAAGGAAGCCCTTGTGAAAATAAAACAGCAGGAAAAAGAGAAAAAGCAACGAAATCGGGAGGAACGCTGATATGGATATACGACCTTTGACCCCGACAGAACAGAAATACACCTATGCCCAGAGTATGCAGCTTGAGGGGCAGACAGGTACTATCGGGCATCTGCGTGGTGACTTTGCCACGACGGGCTATGGCTTTTACACCACTTGGTTTGATACCAGACCCCAATGGAAATCTGACGAATTTAAGGCAGACCTTGATACGGTCATCAATGCTTTACGGGAGGATAAAGGGCTTTTGCACAACCGCTATGATATGAGTGCGTTTGCAAGGCATTTTCCCGAAAGTGCTATTAAGGGCAACTATTGTACTGAGTACGGTTTCCGTGTGGATACGGAGAAACACGCTTTTCTGCTTCGATGCAATCTCACCAAAGGCGACTATAATTTTTACTGCTATTGTTATGTGAAGGAATGGCTTGATAAGCATATCCAGAAAGCGGAACAAGGTATCCGCTTTATTGACCCTCAATATAAAGAACTGTTCCGTATCCCAGACGGCGGAAAGGTCATTGTCACGACCTCTTGGGGAGAGAAACGGGAGTATCCCTGCCGCTTCATTGATGAATACCATACCGAAGTCGGTAGCAATCTTTACCACATCTGCGAGTTTGCTGAGCGTATGCAGAAAAACGGGGCGACCTATGAGCCGAAACCTGCGGAACAAACGCCGCAGAAAACACCGAAGCACAAGGATTTAGAACGATAAGGAGGATTTAGAATATGGCTGTTAATCAGAAAGCCGTCAAGGTCTTGAATAAGGTCTTGGAAGCAGGCTTTACCGATGAAAAAGCAATTGCCGCTATGACTATGGACGATATTCTTTCTATGCAGGGCATCACGGTTGCGGATATTACCCTCATCAATGACCTGCAAAAGAGCATTAAATCGAACAAGGTCATTTCTTTTCTTGGCGGTGGTGCGGAGTGAGTAAACAGAAATATTTAAAACAGAAACGATAAGGAGGTGTAGGTTGAATGGCTGCGAAGTATCAGCTAATCACAGAACTGTATCGGCGTACAGGCGTTGCGGTTGCAAAAAATCCGCAGGCGTGGCAGGGCTTTCTGTCCTCTGCCTGCCGCAACTATAAATGCCGTTTTGACGAACAGCTTTTAATATACGCCCAACGCCCCGATGCTGTCGCCGTTGCGAAGCTCGAAACTTGGAACAGGCAGTTCAAGCGTTGGGTCAATAAGGACAGCAAGGGTATTGCCGTATTTGACCCGAAAGGTCGCAGAAATACGCTGAAATACTATTTTGATGTGTCCGACACCCACGAGGGCTATTATGGCAGCCGCCCTGTTCCGATATGGCAGATGGATGAGCGATACGAGCAGGCTGTTATGGAAAGACTCTCGGACAGGTTTGGAGATGTGGAAAGCACTGACCTTGCTTCTACCTTAATGGAAACGGCAAAGAACGCCGTGGAGGACAATCTGCAAGACTATTTTTCTCAGTTAAAGGACTGCACGAAAGACAGCTTTTTGGAAGAGCTGGACGACTTTAATATAGAAGTCATTTACAGGCGGCTGGCAGCAAACAGCGTTGCTTTTATGCTGATCAGCCGCTGCGGTCTGGATACGAATGAGTTTTTTGACCGAGATGATTTTGCGGATATTGTAAATTTCAATACCCCTGCAACGATAAACGCCATCGGCATTGCCACGAGCGATATTGCGGAAATGGCGTTACGGGAAATCTCACAGTCTATCCGAAATGTGCAAATAGCGGAAAAAGACCAGAATCGCACCTTTGCACAAAGAACGCAGGCTCAGTATGATAAAGACAGACAACAACCCGAAAGGAGCGAATACAATGAGCGAAATCACTTACAGCAGACAGGGGGATTATCTTATTCCCGACCTAACATTACCGACAGAGCCAGAGCTTCCGCTTGGCAGGTACGCTTTGATGCACAGGGATTATCTGGAGAAGCACAAGCGAGTGACCTATCTCAATCTGCTGACATCGGGCAGGCTGAACGGGCATCTGCACGAGGTAGAGCAGACAGCACTCCAGAGGTTGGAGCTTCTGACGAAGCAGCTCTCAGCCGAGCAGGGCGTGACAGAGGAACTGAAAGAGAAAGCACCGATGCAGTGGGTCGGACTGATGAACAACATCCGCAGCCAAGCGGAGGAAGTGATACTGACCGAACTGATTTACAAGTAAGCGTTGCCAAAGAGGATGAGGTTAGGGTCAATCTTCCAACCGTAGATGAACAAATCGAAATGATAGCAAAAGCAGAGGACGAAAAAGCCTCTGCTTTTGCTATTTCCAAAGAAGATATTGACTCCGTACTTCAGAAAGGCAGCGGTGTTGCGGACGGAAAATACCGCATCTACCGCCAATTCCAAAAGGGCGTGGACAGACAGAAAAATATTGAGTTCCTTAAAAATGAGTATGGAACGGGCGGCGGTACGCACATCTTCCCCGATGGTTTCAGCGGTCATTCTTGGTATGACAGCAAAGGTCTTGCCATTGACCGAAACGGCACTTATACCAATCACGACCTTGTGTTGAAATGGTCACAGGTTGAAAAGCGTCTGCGTGAGCTGATTAAGGATAACCGCTATCTCAATCCGAAAGAAAAAGACCATTATGCCGATTATCTGGAGAGCGTGTCAGCACCTCAATATGAGATTGACACCCAGAGGGAAATAGCAAGGCAGCGTTTTATCGACGCCCACCGTGACCTGCCGCCTGCCGACAAACGGGATACCCTTGCTTTGCGGCTATCTGACTTTATCCGTGACTTGGACAGGTACGAAAAAGACCTGTTATCTGTTGTGGAACGAAGCGACCTTGCAGATGTTACCGCCGAGCAAATGGAACAGCACTTATCCGACCCCTCAACCGTTCAACAGCTCATAGACTTTCTTGCACAGGTACAATGGAAAACGACCTCAGTTTTCAGCCGCAGTAATGGGTGGAAGTTTACCGAGGAATTAAGGGAGCTGCACCCACTTTGCTACCTCTACAATGAGGGCGATGTGGTGTATATCGGTGCGGATAAATATGAGATTGCAACACTTACCGAGGAAAAGGTTTATCTGCAAAATGCCGAGTTCCCTATCTTGGGGCAGGAATACAGCCGAGCCGACTTTGAAGAAAAGCTAACGGAAAATCCTGCAAATGACCATCTGAAAGTGGTCGTAACCGAGAAACAGAGGACAGAAACACCGTCCGAGAAAAAGCAGGACGGAATACAATTTTCTATCGGTTTTTCCGAACACCCTGCCTTTTATGACAGACAGCTTAATGACCGCTATACAGATTTGTGCTTTGCTCTGGGGAATAAGCTGCTTGGTATTTTGGACGAGAAACAGCACCGTGAGCGTGAGGGCGATAAAAATATCGGGTGGTATCACAAGACCGATTTTGTTATCAAGGCTGTTATCGGCGGCGAGGAATTTAACTATGAAGGGCGGTTTGATATTGGCGATGGTGAGGGCGATTTAATTGCCCACATTAAGAATTTTTACGATTATGCCTTATCGCCAAAGGGCGAACAGCTATATGGAGATGACCGAGAAAGCCTGCTCCGTGGCAGAGATGAGTTTATCCCATTCTTGGAACAGCACACCGAGCTGACCCAAGAGGACGAGAAGCTCCTTGATGAGATTATGGCTACCGAAAGTGATTGGTACAGGACAGCCGAGGAAGCCGAAGAAAAACCACAGGCGTATGCCGATATAATGAATGGCTCAGAAGCTCCTGCCATTGAAATGGAGCAATCCGCAGACGACCTCATAGGCAGGGAAATCATCATAGATAACCGTAAATATCTCATTGAGAACATTGGCAAAATCAGCGGCGATGTGTCCCTGCGTGACATCACATTCCAGAACAATGTGGGCTTTCCGATAAACCGAGTGGAGAAAATCGGCTATATCCAAAAGCTATTGGAACAGGAAAAAACCGAATTACCGCCCAAAGAAAAAACGGAAGCTCCTGCCGCAGACCGTCATAATTTCCGTATTATTGATGACGCCATCGGTGTCGGCGGGGCAAAAGAAAAATTCCGTAACAATATGGCGGCAATCAACCTGCTGCACGAGCTTGAAATCGAAAACCGCCTTGCCACACCTGAAGAACAGGAAGTCCTATCTCGGTATGTCGGTTGGGGCGGTCTTTCTATGGCATTTGATGAACACAATGCAGCGTGGGCGGAGGAATTTAAGGAGCTATATGCCAGCCTATCCCCAGAGGAATACCGTGCCGCTATGGAGTCAACGCTGACCGCTTTTTATACGCCGCCTGTTGTTATCAAGGTGATGTATGAAGCACTTGACCGCCTGGGCTTTTCACAGGGAAATATCTTGGAGCCGTCCTGCGGGACAGGCAATTTCTTTGGTCTGCTTCCCGAAAGTATGCAAAACAGCAAGCTCCACGGCGTGGAAATCGACTCTCTTACAGGCAGGATTGCAAAGCAGCTCTACCAAAAAGCGAACATTGCCATTGAGGGCTTTGAGAAAACGAATCTCCCAGACGACCATTTTGATGTAGTCATCGGCAATGTGCCGTTTGGGGAGATAAGGGTCAATGAACGAAACAGGCGAATACAGCAGCTACGGAACGAAGTGACTGAAATAATGGAACTTAATGTTATGGATGTCACATATAGAATGTTGGTAGAATTTCTGGCAGATGAAGGAATTGAACATATTTCTGAGATGGATTATATCTTAAGAAAAAGATATGAAGTTTATATGTCTGAACTGATAAAAGAAAAAAGTGTTTCAAGATATCTAAGAATATTTGATAAAGTCAAACAAGAGTATATTCGAAAACGGATCGAAACTCCGATGGGAAGGCTGGAATGTCAGTGGACGTATAAGAATACTATTTTATTTATTCCTTATCATTCGGATCAAAAGATTGTTCTGTCAGTGGAGCGGGTCAAAAATCGCAGTAATATGGTATGGGATTTCCAGATATTTCTGGAACGGAAAATTGAAAATGAACAGAGAAGAAATAGGCTGTGGAGTATTGTTGGCCTTGCCTGTAGGATCACATTTTTACAAACAAAAGAAATTCGCTGGGATGCAACGATATGGTATTTGGAAAAGTTTAAAATTCCGAAAGAAAGATTAAATCCGAGTGATCCGGTGGAAAGAATATCATTTAGAGAAGTGCTACATCCGGAAAATCGAAAACTACTTCAGGAATATATGAAGTATGAAATAGGAATTGGTGAGATGGCAATAAGTACTGTCTATGAAAAATTCCGGATCATTCGTAATTTTTTAAAAGAGATAAGCGATGAGCAACAGAAAGTAACTACCTGTGACGCAGAAAGAATTGACCAATATTTAAAAAAGCGGCAGGAAGATGCTAATGAGGCGAAAACTTTTAATACTCAAGTAACGAGTATACAATACTTTTTCAAATTTCTTGAGGTAAGAGGATATGTAGATAAAGTACCATTTCGTGCAGAATACTATTGGGAAAAACAGATGCTGGTACATCATGACAGATGCGTAGAAGAAGATGTATATATGGAGATTATCCAAAAATTATCTAATTTTCCAGAACATCTGAGAATGATGTTTTTACATTTATGGTGTATTGGTCTGAGAATCAGCGAAGTGTGTACGCTGAAAGGAGATGCATACTATCATCAAAATGGTGATTATTGGATGAAAATATATCAGGTCAAAATGAAGAATTATAAAAGAGTTCCAATACCTGAAGCGTTATATGATCTTATGCAGGTATACCTTAATAAGAATAGAATCGCAAAAGAAGATTATATTTTTCAGAATCGAAAGGGTGGAGCGTTTTCAAAAGCTACCTTTAATGAACAAATGAAAAAGTATTGTGCAGCGTGCGACATACAAAATCGTGAATACCTGTTTAAGTCGCATGATTATCGACATACGGTAGCAACCAATCTTTATGATCATGGAGTGTCACGACAGGGAATCCGGGATTATCTGGGGCATAATTATGAAGAAATGACAATGCAGTATATTGATTATATGCCAAAAAAAATAGCAAGAAGGAATGTAGAATATTTTTCAGATGAGAAGAATAGCTTACTGTCCTATGTGCAGAAAGGAGAGAAGGATGAACGAAAGAGTTGAATATTCACAATTAGATTGTTATAAGCGTGCTACAGATGAACAGAAGAGAAAATTAAATCAAGAACAATATTTTGATTTAGGAAAACTTCCAGAGGAAACATTGAGAAAAGAATTTGAAAAGTACATCCGATATAGGGGAACAAAAGTATCTATTTTAACAATTAAGACAGAACGAAATTATTTTAATAGTTTATGCGAGTTCCTGCAAAAGCCATCAAATCAGGTAAAGAGCCTGATGGAAAGAGACGAGAATGTTTGGATTAAACAGTTAAAAGCATGGATGTTACAGAAAGGCAGAGCATTAACCAAAGCGAAAAAAAGAGTATATCAGAATGAATCTGTGGAAAAAGTAGCTTTAATAAGATATTTTGAAAATATTATACAATTTACAGTTGATTTGTCGGAAACAAATGAACTGACAAAAGATATTTGGTATTTGGAGAGGCTTCCGATTATAATCAGGTCTAATCCGATTGTAAATCATAAAACAATCAATTTTAGAAAAATTGAACAGCCAGACATTCGGGAAGAAATGAAGAAGGCAATTTACTATCATTTACAATATGAAGCAATTGCGACTGTTACGCGAGAAGTATCAGTAATGAATAAGTTTTCAAAGTATCTAAAAGAGAAATATCCTCAAGTGGATTCCTGCGAAGAAATTGATAGAAATATCATAGAAAAATTTTTGATTTATTTGAAAATAGAAGTGGAAAGCGGAAACGGAAAAAGGGATGATTTAATCAAATTAAGGGATGTGCTGGAGACAGTTGGAAAGATATATGGATGGGAGCAATTAGGAAGATTATTTATAAAATCAGATTTTCCACCGGAACGGCGGGGGGAATTTAAATATTATTCTGATAGCGAATTGAAAAGATTAAATGCACATATTGTAAAGCTGGAAGAACAAATAGCCAGAGCGTTGATTATACATCAATTATTAGGAAACCGAATATCAGATACATTAACTATGAAGAAAGACTGCCTTTATAGAAGGGATAATCAGGATATGGTGATTATTTATCAGCCTAAAAGCAGAAGATTTGAGAAGCCTGTCAGTGCAGAAGTTGCTCAGTTAATAAAAAAAGCAATTGTCTATGCAGAGCAGAATTATAAAGAAAGCATATACATATTTGCAAATAAAGATAATCCACAAAAACCATTAAATTATCAGACATTACGGGAAAAGGTCATCCGTATGATTTACGAAAATGATTTGCGAGATGATCAGGGAGAATTATTTGGATTTGGATCACATTTATTCCGACATACCTATGGGGTGAAATTAACAGAATTACATGTTGATGACTGGACGATATCAAAGCTTATCGGGCATAAAAATGTAAAAACTGTCAAGTATTACCGTAAGATGAGCAATCAAAGTATGGCGGATGAAACAAGAGAAGCACGAAATTATATGTCAAATGTTATTTTAGCAAATTTAGACGGATGGGGAGAGGAATATGAACAAATACGACAAAATGTTAGAATTAAATAAGAAGAAAAGCGAAGAAAAAGTAACAAGTGCGGTAAATACCATAAGAGAGATGGTAGTAGAAAAAGAAAAGGTTTCGATTCCAAAACTGATGAAAAAAACTGGGTTGTCCAGAGGATTCTTTTATAAAAATCCGATTGTCAGAAGTGAAATTGATCGTGCATTAGAACAACAGGCAGGAATGATAGATCCAAGGAGAACGATTATTGATCAGGCAATGGAAAGAGAGATGGAACTACTGCAACAACAGGTTCGAAAACTGAAATATGAGAATGAAAATTTGAAAAAAGAGAATGAGAAATTGAAAAAGGCATTAGCAAGAAAAGAATTGAATCTTATAAAACAGCTTTAAAAGTCTATACTATAAGCCAAAGCAGGTCTGCAAAGAAGTAGACCTGTTTTGGCTTGTGATATAGGCTGTGATAATTTTAACATATTGCTGAATTATGCTTGAAAGGCATAATAAAAGATAAAAGATAGATATTGGACATAAAAGATAAATGTGGGGTAAGATAAATATAGTTAAAAAATTCTACAGTATTCAGAGTGAATAGGAAAAAACTATTGACCTGGAGTTTACTTTAAGTTGTAGGATATAGATAGTGAAATGAAGGAGGTAAATCTTATGGATATGGAAAAAATGAAAAAAGATCTTGGCGGTGGAGCAGTATTTGAACTTGGAGAAGAAAATGTTGCATTTGCAAAATATTTTACAGGTGAATGCTATCTGAATATGCTTACTACTGAGAGAGTTCCGGTAGGATTAGTAACATTTGCACCAAAGACTATAAATGCATTCCACGTACATCATAAGGGTGGACAGATTCTGTTAGTTACAGGTGGAAGAGGATGGTATCAGGAAGAAGGAAAGCCGGCTCGTGAGTTAAAAGCAGGAGATGTTGTGAATATTCCACCAGAAGTAAAACATTGGCATGGTGCAGCAAAGGATAGTTGGTTCCAGCATATTGCTGTTGAAGTTCCAGCAGAGGGTGCTTCAAATGAGTGGTTAGAGTTTTTACCGGAAGAAGAGTATAACAAATTAAAATAAAAGAATTTATTAATTGAAGAAAGTAGAGGATGAGAATAATGGCAAAAATTGTTCAGACAGCAGGAAGAAATGCTCTTGGAGAATTCGCTCCTGAGTTCGCGCATTTTAACGATGATGTTCTTTTTGGAGAAAACTGGAATAATGAAGATATTGATCTTAAGACAAGAAGTATTATTACAGTTGTAGCATTAATGGCACAGGGAATTACAGATTCTTCTTTAAAGTTCCATCTTAAGAATGCAAAAGATCATGGAGTAACACAGAAAGAGATTGCTGCGATTATTACTCATGTAGCATTTTATGCAGGCTGGCCAAATGGATGGGCTGTATTTAATCTGGCAAAAGAAGTATGGGATGTTGAAGAAAAAGAAAATAGCCTGCAAATAAAAAGTCAAGGCTAAATTGAAAGAACATTGAAAATTTTATACAGGTTGAAAATTGGGTATCAAAATAAGACCACCACA
>NZ_ATVU01000027.1:0-45836 GCF_000420885.1 Dorea sp. AGR2135
CGGAATTTACGCCTATGGAGAGTACAAGAACTTGTGAGTAGATAGATATTTATATCATCAAAAGCATACTCGTTGAAGTAGGAATGAAACATGGGAGTTTATAACTTTTTGTAAGTTTTCAGTAACGGGATTTAATATCGTGGAAGAAGGCAGAGAATATAAAGACACAGTGCAAAAGCTGTTTACATTTATTGAAGAGAGCCCGAGCCAGTATCATGCCGTTGATACAATGAGAAAGCATTTGGAAGCGGCTGGCTATGAGCAGCTTTTAGAGAGCGGAGCGTGGAAGCTGAAATCAGGTGGGAAATATTATGTGATCCGCAGTGGTTCATCACTCATTGCATTTCGAATTCCGGCGCAGGATTCTCAGAATTACTGTGGGTTCCAGATTGTGGCGTCCCATAGTGATTCTCCGAGCTTTAAGATTAAAACAAATCCGGAAATGAACGTGGAAGAACATTATGTAAAATTGAATGTTGAAAAATATGGCGGTATGCTCTGTGCACCGTGGTTTGACAGACCACTGTCTGTGGCAGGGCGTCTGATTGTAAAAGAAAATAACAGACTTGTCACGAAGCTGATCAACGTAGACCGGGATTTGGTCATGATTCCGAATCTGGCTATTCATATGAACCGGGAGGCAAATAAAGGCTACGATTATAACATACAGAAAGATATGCTGCCACTTTACGGATGCGGCGAAGCAAAAGGAAAATTTATGAAGCAGATTGCAGAGGCGGCAAATGTAGAAGAGGACGCGATTCTTGCAAGTGACCTGTTCCTTTACAATCGCATGAGAGGAAGCATCTGGGGAGCTTGCGAAGAATTCATTTCCATTCCGAAGCTGGATGATCTTCAGTGCGCATTTTCTTCATTGGAAGCTTTCTTGCAGTCTGAAGAACCTTTGCCATCGGAAAATGTACAGGCAAATGAACAAAGCGAAGTTGATGGAAAAAATGTAATCAATGAAAAAAGTATCCCAGTTCACTGCGTATTCGATAACGAAGAAGTCGGAAGTGGGACGAAACAAGGAGCTGCATCTACATTTCTTGCAGATACACTGATTCGAATCAATCATGCCATGGGACGGGACGAGGCCGGATACAGGCAAAGTATCGCCAACAGCTTTATGCTCTCGGCAGATAATGCTCATGGCGTACACCCGAACCATACCGACAAGGCATGCCCGACGAATCGGCCATATCCGGGAAATGGCGTGGTCATCAAGTACAGCGCCAATCAGAAATATACTACCGATGCAATATCAGCAGCGGTGTTTGAGGAAATTTGCAACCGGGCAAATGTACCGTATCAGATCTACGTGAACCGTTCCGATATACTGGGAGGTTCCACACTCGGGAATATTTCCACGACACAGGTATCAGTCAACACAGTAGACATCGGACTGGCTCAGCTCGCCATGCATTCCCCATATGAGACAGGAAGTGTGAAAGACACAGATTACATGATCCAGGCTATGAAGACATTTTTTGAAGCTTCCGTGCGGCAGACCGAAGATGGATATGAACTCATTTTTCTTTAAAATAAACAATATATAAGATGCCAGTGGGAGTGCAACGCACGGAACAATCCATAGGCATCATAGTTGGGGCTTTTGACCCCAACATCTATATAATATACCAGGCTGGGCATTCTTGAATTTTCTTTTTAATATTTAAAAGAAAAATGTGATTTCGTGTTGAAAGAAGTAAAATTTTATAATAGTTATTATGTAAACTAATAAATTGACAAAGGAGCGGTTTTTTATCTGATTTAGATGAAAGAACCGCTTTTAAAATATAGCTTTTTAAAATGTGGTATGCTATCATGAAAATGTTGTCTTTATACATTACAGGAACGAAAGGGGAACATCATGTTAGAAAAAGTATTTAAACTTAGCGAAAACAAGACTGACGCGAAAACAGAAATACTTGCCGGAATCACAACATTTATGACAATGGCATATATTCTTGCGGTCAATCCAAGCATACTCTCAGCAACGGGTATGGATTCAGGAGCTGTATTTACTGCCACTGCTCTGGCAGCATTTATCGGAACACTGCTCATGGCAATCTTTGCAAACTATCCATTTGCACTGGCACCTGGTATGGGACTGAATGCATATTTTGCATACACAGTTGTATTAGGAATGGGATATAGCTGGGAATATGCACTGACAGCCGTATTTGCAGAAGGAATCATCTTTATTCTTTTGTCCGCGACAAATGTACGAGAAGCTATTTTCAATGCAATCCCACAGAATTTAAAAGCAGCCGTCAGCGTAGGAATCGGACTGTTCATCGCATTCATCGGACTACAGAATGCAAAAATTGTAATCGGAGGATCTACACTGCTTCAGTTATTCTCCGTAGATAAATATAACGAAGTAAACGGAGTATCTGCGTCATTTAACGATGTAGGAATCACAGTACTCCTTGCAATCATCGGAATTATCGTCACAGGAATTTTAGTAGTAAAGAACATCAAAGGAAATATCCTCTGGGGAATTCTGATCACATGGCTGCTCGGGATCATCTGCCAGTTCACAGGACTTTATGTACCAAATGCAGATCTTGGATTCTATAGCCTGCTGCCAAATTTCAGCAACGGATTATCCATTCCAAGTCTGTCACCAATCTTCTGCAAACTGGACTTCAGCGGAATCTTCTCCCTGAACTTTATAGTTATCCTGTTTGCATTCCTGTTCGTAGACTTATTTGATACGATCGGAACATTGATCGGAGTATCCGCAAAAGCAGACATGCTCGACGAGAACGGAAAACTTCCAAGAATCAAAGGCGCACTTATGGCAGACGCAGTCGCAACAACAGTCGGAGCCGTAATCGGAACATCAACAACAACAACATTTGTAGAAAGCGCATCAGGAGTATCCGAAGGAGGAAGAACCGGACTTACATCAGTCACAACAGCAATCCTTTTCGGACTGTCACTGTTCCTGTCACCAATCTTCCTTGCAATACCATCATTTGCCACAGCACCGGCACTTGTAATTGTAGGACTTTACATGCTCACGAACGTAACAAACATAGATTTCAACGATATGTCAGAAGCAATCCCTTGCTATGTATGCATCATCGCAATGCCATTCTTCTACAGCATCTCCGAAGGAATCTCAATGGGAGTCATCACATACGTGGCACTCAACCTGATCACAGGAAAAGCAAAAGAAAAGAAAGTCAGCATACTCATGTACGTACTGGCAGTACTGTTTGTATTGAAATATGTATTTTTATAAAAAATAAAATTGGGGACGGGGTTTTTTCAAAAAAACCCCGTCCCCAATTTCACTTCTACCTGTCCCTTTTTGAATTGTGTCAAAATTCCAATCGCCATTTTCCGAGCTTTCCTAAAATTCCAACCTGTCCCTTTTTGAATTGTGTATAATCTGGCTCCAAATTGTTTTTTCGCCATGGCTTCTGACCTCATCGCGTCTGCGGATTGCATAAAAGGTCGACTCCCATTTTGTTTCGGAAAGTGGAAGAACATCTACATTCCGGGTTTTGAAGATATCCAGATATGGCAGGACAGAGATGCCAAAGCCATGTTCAATCATATTTAAAATTACTTCTATTTCTTCTGCTTCGCAGGCAGGGGATGCAGAAATTTGATAATCTTTGTAAATTTGTTCCTGAAGCTTTCGCATTGGGCTTGTCCGTGTGAAGAAAATCTGTGGGTATGTAGTAATATCCCGAAAGCTGAAAGTTTCTTTTATTATTAATTCATGTCCTTTTGGAACGACGATTACAACATAGGATTTTTGCACAGGGCAGTATTCAAATAGTTCTGATGAGGGCTGTCCGGAGCAAAAGCCAAGGTCATAAGTCATAGTTTCCAGATCGTGAAGAATATCCGGAGTCATTCCATTGTAAATTGCGAATGGAAATTTTGCAGAACAGGATTGGATCAGTTCCGGAATGAAGCTTCCGGCCAGGGGATAGACGCTGGCAATCCGGATGATTTTATCTTCTCGGTGGAAGTCAGAGATGGTCTGTTCTAATTTGTCCAAGTTGTTTAAAATGACATCTATATATTTTTTAAATTTTAGTCCATAAGGGCTGAGTCGTACATTTCTGCCAGTCTTTTCAAAAAGTGGAAGTCCATAGTCTTTTTCCAAGGAATGAATCGCATGGCTGAGTCCCGGCTGGGAAATGTTTAATTCTTTTGCAGCATTTCCATAATGTTGGAGTTCTGCAATCCTGCCGGAGGCTATATCAGATGTATGCAGTAAAAGTATATGAGGCGTATATCACAACAAGATTAAAAAAAAGAGGATTATCATGAATAAAAAATATCTCCCTGGAGAACTGGCTCTTTGCATCGTACGGATCATCAACAGTCTTGGAGTGTGCCTGATGGCAAAGAGTGGCTTTGGAATTTCAACAATTTCATCTGTGCCATTTGTATTCAATAAAGTATTTCCGGCACTGTCGTTTGGAACATGGAATTACATTTTCCAGACAATGCTCGTATTAACACTTATGATTTTAAAGAAAGCATTTTGCTTCGAATATATCTTTTCCTTTGTTGTAGGAATCGGAACAGTACTCTGCGCATTCATCACAGGAAAGACCGTATCCATGTTTCAGAAAGTGTTAGATGACCATGTTGTATTCTATCGCGCGGTAATTCGTCCGACGAAGCCGGAGATATCCGGACGGACGGTGTAAGATGGATTCTCTAAAAAGCAATAAGAACCAAAAACTCCTGTCATGAAAAAACATAGCAAAAACCCGTTAGTCTTTCGACCAACGGGTTTTTGTTGTTGTTATAGTTATCTAAAGGAATGAGAGTAAGTGCTTTCGCACTTTATGAGGGGGAGATAGTTGATTTATGTCTCTCTCAACTATCTGACTTTATTATAGCCAAGAATTATGTCTAAAATATGTTAAAACAATAAAACAAATCTGAAATTTCTTATGAAAACCTTAAGAAAAGCAGAAACCAGGTTAAGAAATCCCAATTCAATCTAGTGTTTCAATAGGAACATCTTCACTTTTTTGAGCAAGATATTCTGCCGGTGAAATTTTATAGGTATTTTTAAATGCTCGATAAAATGAAGAATAATCATTAAATCCAACTTGTGAAGCAACTTGTTTGAACGGAACACCTGCTCGGATAAGTCGTACAGATTCGGCTAGTCGTTTTTTCCGGATATATTGATAGCAACTAATACGTAACTTTTTTTGGAATAAACTGTTCAAGCAACTTTTGCTGATATGGTATTTTATAGACAAATCTTCTAGGCTGATATTATCAGTAAAATGCTCATCAATATAGGCAATAATTTCATTAATCAATTCAGGTTGTAGTTCTGTGATTGCCTTTGTGCAGGAGGTGGCGAAGCTGGCAATTTTGACTAACAGGCAGAGTACTGCACCGCATAAATATGCTTCAGATAAAGAGCCATATGTGTCTGAAATTTTATATAATGAAGGAAAATCTATTCCAAATTCGAGTGCGCTATCTGCAGTATGAAGAATGCTCGGAAACTGAAATGAGAAATTAACATGATTAATTTCATCAAGTTTATTCATTAATATTTCAAAATAATCGTTACTGATCCATAATGTATATATATCAAAATAATTCGAAACCATTTCACTGGATGTAAAATGGTGATTTGTATTTGGCGGAATAATAAGAATATCACCATTTGTAAGATAGAGCGTATCTTTTCCAAGGGTAAATAATATATCACTGCTTTTACAGAAATTTATTTCATAAAAATCATGTTTATTCATGTGAAAATCATCATTTAAATATCCACTGTGATGCATACATTTTACATAACGTATATTCAAATCAAGGTTATATTTTTCTTTTGGAGTTTTTCGGTTCAGAGTAATCATAAGTACACCTCATTGTGAAAATGCATGTTAACAGATACGGTATAAGTATACCATGTTATGATAATAAATGCATGATTTAGATTGTAAAAAGTGTTATATGTATTGCAAAAAGAAGTTGAAAATAACATATAGAAAAAAACAATATATGTATAAAAAATGGAAAAAGCCTGAAAATTGGCAGTTACTTATAGGCAAAAGAAATAAATAAAAAAATGCATAAAAAAATATCTATTTGCGACGATAATTAGAAAGTGTTACTTTTTCAGAAATAAATATTTCATATATCCGTTATGAAATGTAATTCAGAACAAACAGGAGGAAGAGTAAAAAATGAAAAGAAGAGTAGTAGCAGTATTTTTGAGCCTTGCTATGGTAGCGGCTCTTGCTACAGGATGTGGAAATTCTGGAAAAGAAGCAAGTGGTACGAGTAGTGATACGAAAACTGAAAGTACGAATGATAAAGAAGGCGTGTTTATTCAGCCAATCACATCTATGCCGGCATCATTACAGCCAAGTACAAAGAGTGATGATCAGGTTACTAAAACAAGACCTGTATCAGACCGATTACTGGCTGAAACAGCCGATGGTATTGAATATTATCTGGCAGACAGTCTGAAAGTTTCAGATGATGGAAAAGAATATACACTTCATTTAAATGAAGATGCAAACTGGAGTGACGGAGAACCAATCACAGTAGATGATATTTTATTTACCATTGATTATGCCGGAATCAGTTCAAATGGAAGCTCATCAGCAAACACAATTGCAGGACAGCCAATTAATTTTGAAAAAGTAGATGATAAGACTTTAAAAATTCAGTTACCACAGCCATATGCAACATATGTAAGAACGCTGGATCAGATGTGCGTACTTCCATCACATGCATTTGACGGAGATGCTACAAAAGTAAATGATAGCGATTATTTCAAAAAACCTGGATTTGCAAGTTCAGGAGCATATGTAGTATCAGAAATCAACGATGATAATATTGTATTTACAGCAAGAGACGATTATTACAGAGGAACACCGTCTGTTAAGAAAATCATTATGAAGACAATTGGTTCTGGAAGCACCAGTGATATCGCACTTGAAAATGATGAGATTTCTTATATGCGTGTAACAACAGCAGATCAGCTTGAAAAATATAAAAAAGCATCTGATGAGTATACATTATATGAGTTATCTGAGGCACGCTTAAACTATCTGCAGATCAATCCTGCATCAAATTTAACAGATGATGAGAGAAAAGCAATTTTCTTAGCATTAGATGCTCAGGAGATTATTGATGCAGCATATGGTACAGATGAGCTTGCACAGCCAGCTAATAGTCTGATGACACCGGATCAGAGCTTCTATGATAAAGACTGTAAAGGTTACAGCCAGGATATTGAGACAGCGAAGAAACTTGCAGAGTCTTCCGGACTTACAGGAAAGACAATCAACTATAAGTTTAATTCAGACCGTGCTAACATGGAGGCAGTTGCAACGGTTGTTCAGCAGCAGTTAGAGAAGATTGGTGTAAAGGTAAATGTACAGGGAGCAGATTCAACGACATTCTTTAAGAGCTTCTTCTATATGTGGTATGGAAGCGGTGAGAAAGATACAAGCTGGGATTTAGCTTCCAACGGTTGGGATTCTGAAAGAGGAACAGATCTTGGACAGTCCCTTTCTTATTTCAACAGTTCATTTGGATACAGTGACGAAATTAAAACACTGGCACAGCAGATCAATGCAACAGTAGATCAGGATGAAGCAAAGACATTAGCAAAAGATCTTCAGCAAAAGACATTAGATGAGTACTATCAGTATCCACTAACATATACCAATTATATTATGGTATCTAAGAAAAATGTAACAGGGCTGGATACATGTAAGATTATTCCGGAATTTAATGATTATCTGGAAATTTCAGTCAAATAATTCTTTTAAATAATTACAAATTCGAGTAAAGAAGATAAGGCAGATATTCGAACAATATCTGCCTTATCAACATATGAAGTGAAAGAAAGGATTAGAAATGTTAAAATATTGTGCAAAAAAGATAGCTCAATTACTGATTGTATTAGTATTGATTTCCTTTTTTTCTTTTGGAATCATTTATTTTGCACCAGGAGATGTTTCTTCCATGTACATTACTCAGGATATGACGGATGAACAGAAAGAACAGGTAAGAAAAGATCTTGGATTAGACAGAAGTATGATGGAACAGTATACAGAGTGGGCGAAACGTGCAGTTCAGGGTGATTTTGGTGTATCGCTTGCAAATAAAAATTCAGTAGCACCACAGATTATGAACCGCCTTCCGGCAACAATACAACTGATGGGAGCGGCATTGTTGTTGTCATTGATTCTGGCTATTCCACTTGGACTGGTGGCAGGTGCGAAGAAAAATACATGGATTGATAATTTTATCAGCAGCATTTCCTATGTAGGAATGTCCGTACCATCGTTCTGGCTGGGAATGCTATTGATTATTTTCTTTACGGCAAAGCTTCATATACTGCCATCTTCAGGTATGCATTCTGCGGGAATGACATCTCTGGGGGATACTGTAAAGCACATGATAATGCCGTGTATTACGTTAAGTCTTGGTAATCTGGCAGTTTTCATCCGCTACGTGCGGGCAAACACAGTTGGTCAGTTGAGTGAAGAATACGTTGTGACAGCAAGAGCAAAAGGAACACCGGATATGAAGATTTTATTCAATCATGTGATGAAAAATACATTGTTGCCGATTATTACTTTATTGGGAATGAATATGGCATCTTTAGTATGTGGATCATTTATTATAGAAACCATATTTGGCTGGCCTGGAATCGGAACCTTGGCAATGAGTGCAATTGGTTCCAGAGATTATCCGATGATTATGGCATATGTCATGATGTCCGGCTGCATTCTTGTAATAGGAAATTTTGTGGCAGATGTTCTTTATGCTGTAGTAGATCCGAGAATCAAACGGGGGATAGATGATGCAAATGGAAAATAAACTGGAATATACCGATGATTTATTTGTCAGGACAAATAAAAAGTATAAAGAAGAAGTGAGTGTAGCTCGTCACAGTGTATGGAGAGATATTAAAAAAGAACTGTTAAGCAATAAGATTGCAGTTATCTGCCTGGTGATTTTATGTGTGATTATCATTGCATCATTTCTGGCACCATTAAGCCCGTATGATCCGAATGTAATTGATGTTACGCACAAATTAGAAGGACCGTCATCTGCACACTGGTTTGGAACAGATGACTATGGCAGAGATTACTTTACAAGGGCATTATACGGAGGAAGAGTGTCACTTACAGTTGGCTTCTCAGCAATGATCGTAACTGTGATACTTGGAACAGCAATTGGTGTCATTTCTGGATATGTAGGTGGAAAACTAGATATTCTGATGATGCGTTTTACAGATATATTTCTTGCGCTCCCAAGTATGCTTTTAATGATTGTATTAAATACTATGTTAAGTCCGGGTCTTGTGACACTGATATTAGTCCTGAGTCTGTTTTCATGGGCATCGGTTGCCAGAATTACAAGAGCGGAGACCATGTCCTTAAAAGAAAGAGATTTTGTAGTTGCTTCAAAGAATCTGGGGGCTGGAAATATTCTGATCGCAGTGAAACATATTGTTCCGAATATTATGGGACCGGTTACTGTTGCTGCAAGTCTTGGCGTGGCAAATGCAATCTTAACGGAATCCTCTTTGAGCTTTTTAGGACTGGGAGTGCAGATTCCGCAGGCGTCCTGGGGAAGCATGTTACAGGGAGCACAGTCTCATATTATGGATACCCCAATGCTGGCAATTTATCCAGGAGTTTTGATATTATTTACAGTGTTGAGTTTTAACCTGTTAGGAGATGTGCTTAGAACAGCATTGGAACCTAAGATTGTGAAGTAGGAGACAGGAATGAAATCATTAGTAGAAGTAAAAGATTTATCAGTATCATATTATACATATGCTGGAGAAGTGCAGGCGGTAAGAGGAATTTCGTTTAACATTTGTGAAGGAAAGACAGTTGCGCTGGTTGGAGAATCGGGCTGTGGAAAATCTGTAACAGCCAAGACGTTATTAGGTCTGATTGATAAGCCGGGAAAGGTAAAAAATGGAAGTGTGGTATTATTTAGGGGAAAAGATATACTGAATAATAGTAAAAAAGAATGGAATGATTTCCGAGGGAAAGACTGTTCTATGATTTTTCAGGATGCTCTGGTTTCTCTGAATCCGACAAAATCAATTGGCAAACAGATTATAGAGAACTTAAAAAATCATCAAAAGGAAAATAAACAGGAAATGTGGACGAAAGCGGTCAAGATGCTGGCAAAGGTAGGAATTCCTGATCCAGAGACATGCATGAATAAATATCCACATGAACTGTCTGGAGGAATGCGGCAGAGAGTGATGATTGCTATGGCAATGATTACAAAACCAGAACTTTTGATTGCAGATGAACCGACAACCGCTTTGGATGTTACGATTCAGGCACAGATTCTGGAGTTGATGAAGGAACTGCAGGAAGAAACAAAGATGTCAATTCTCATGATTACTCATGACATGGGTGTGGTGGCAGATATTGCAGATGAAATTATTGTAATGTACGCGGGAAAGATTGTAGAAAAAGCTCCTTGCAGAGAACTGTTCTATCACCCGCAGCATCCATATACATGGGCACTTCTGAATTCTGTTCCAAGAATTGATTATGAAGAAGACAGTAAACTGATCGCAATTGAAGGAAGCATACCGGATATGACCAATCCGCCGAAAGGCTGTGGATTTTGCGCAAGATGTCCGTATGCAATGAAGATATGTGAAGAATACGAGCCGCCGAAAACGCAGCTGGAAAAAGAGCATGAAATCAGCTGCTGGCTGATGCACGAAAAGGCAGACAGGTCAGGACTGCCGTATGAAATAGGAGGAAAGACAGATGAGTAGTGATTCTGCAAAAGAAATAGAGCTGGAAGTACGGAACCTGTGCAAATATTTCCCTGTGAAGCATAAGGGAGTGTTAAAGGCTGTGGATCATGTCTCATTTCAGATTCAAAGAGGAGAAACATTAGGAATTGTTGGAGAATCGGGTTGTGGAAAAACAACATGTGGCAAGACCTGTATTGGAATGTATGAGCCACAGTCCGGCGAAGTCTTGTATCAAGGCAAAAATATTCATAAAATGAGTAAAAAAGAGCGCTTTGAACTTACAAGTAAAGTTCAGATGATTTTTCAAGATCCATATGCGTCACTGGATCCGCATCAGAAAGTATACGATATTATTGCAGAAGGAATGCGGATACATAAGCTGGTATCTAATCAGTCGGAAGAAGAAAAGAAAGTTATGGAACTTTTGGAAATGGTAGGACTTAGTGCAGAACATGCCAATCGTAATGTGCATGAATTCTCTGGAGGTCAGAGACAGCGGATTGGAATAGCAAGAGCATTGTCTGTAGAACCGGAATTCTTATTTTGCGACGAACCCATTTCAGCATTGGATGTATCCATTCAAGCACAGATTGTAAATCTTTTGGAACGGCTGAAAGAAGAACGGAATCTGACAATGTTGTTCATAGCACATGACTTGTCTATGGTAAAACACATTTCTGACAAAATTGGAGTGATGTACCTTGGAAATATGGTAGAAATGTCTTCGGCAGCAGATCTTTATAAGAATCCATATCATCCATATACCGAAGCATTGTTATCCGCAGTGCCGATTGCAGATCCGGATGTGGCAAAAACAAAAAAGAGAATTTTCCTTCAAGGAGATGTTCCAAGTCCGGTCAATCCGCCAAAAGGATGCTGTTTTTGTGGACGTTGCAGCAAATGTATGGACATTTGCCATGAAACATGCCCGGAATTAAAAGAGATTTCCAAAGACCACTGGGTGGCATGTCATCTATACGATGAATAAGATAGATGTTATAATTTTTCCATAAATGGTTTTTTTCAATATTAAAACAAGTATGAGACAGGAGAGGAATAAAATGAAATACGATTTTACGAGTATTATTGACAGAAAAGGAAAGGATGCGATCGCGGTAGATGTATTACCAAATCTTCTTGGTCCGAACAATCCGATTCAGGTAAGAGACGGTCTTGACATGATTCCAATGTGGATTGCGGATATGAACTTCCCGGCTTTACCGACGATCACTGAGGCAATTATCGAGAGAGCAAAACATCCGACTTACGGATATTTTAAGACAAGAGATGAATATTTTGACAGCATCATCGGATGGCATGAGATGAGAAATCATGTAACAGGACTTGAAAAAGAGCATATCGGCTATGAAAATGGTGTTCTTGGGGGCGTAGCAAGTGCACTACATGTACTTTGTTCACAGGGAGATCATGTGCTTGTTCATGCACCGACATATATTGGATTTACGGGAACGCTCAACAACAACGGATATCACATTGTGCACAGCAATCTGAAAAAAGATGAAGAGGGAATCTGGCGCATGGATTTTGAAGATATGGAAGAAAAAATCGTGAAAAATAAAATTCATGCAGCTATTTTCTGCTCACCGCATAATCCGACCGGACGTGTCTGGGAGCGCTGGGAGATTGAAAAAGCAATGGAACTTTATGCAAAATACGATGTGACAGTCATTTCTGATGAAATCTGGTCTGATATTATTCTGGACGGACATCAGCATATTCCGACGCAGTCTGTTTCAGAAGATGCAAAGAACCGTACAGTAGCACTCTATGCGCCTTCCAAAACATTTAATCTGGCGGGACTGATTGGCAGTTATCACGTTATTTATAATCGGACACTCAGGGAGCGCATTGTAAAAGAATCCTCTTTGTGCCATTATAATTCGATGAACGTGCTGTCCATGTATGCGCTGATCGGTGCATACAAACCGGAAGGCTACGAGTGGGTGGACGAACTCAGACAGATCATCGGAGAAAATGTGACATATGCCTGCGATTATATTGCCGAGCATTTCGAAGGTGTGCATGTATCCAGACCACAGGGAACATATATGCTTTTCATTGACTGTGAAGAGTGGTGCAAGGCTCATGGAAAAACTGCAGAGGAACTGTTGAAAATGGGCTATGAGGCAGGAGTGTTCTGGCAGAGTGGAAAAGCATTTCATGGAGAGTGGTATATTCGTATGAACCTCGCACTGCCGAATTCCAGAGTGAGAGAAGCATTTGACAGACTGGATAAATATGTATTTAACGCATAAGATTTCTTGAAACTATAGATAAATAAAATACATACACATATATATTATAAATACCAATTTGTCCGATATTAATAAAGAGACTACAATAAAAATTATATGTTGAGGAAAATGAAAACTTAAGGAGGAAGTAATATGGAGTTAGTAAAAGAATTGCCTGAGATTTTCGAAGAATTTGCAGAGCAGAGGCAGAAATCATTTTTGGTCATGAAAGAGGTAAAAGATAAGGGAATTCCAGTAATTGGCGCGTATTGTACATATTTTCCACAGGAAATTGCCATGGCTATGGGAGCTGTAACAGTCGGACTTTGTTCCACATCTGATGAGACAATCCCAGTTGCAGAAAAAGATCTTCCAAAGAACCTTTGCCCGATGGTAAAAGCAAGTTATGGTTTTGCTGTAACTGACAAATGTCCATTTTTCTATTTTTCAGATGTGGTTGTCGGGGAAACAACTTGCGATGGAAAGAAAAAAATGTACGAGTTAATGAAAGAGTTTAAAAATGTGTACATTATGGAACTTCCAAATACGCAGAACGAATCAGCATTAGAACTTTGGAAAAAGGAGATTATACGATTCAAAGAATATCTTGAAGAGACATTTAACACAACAATCACAGAAGAACAGGTTCGCCATGCAGTTCATGTTGCTAACCAGGGACGGCTGGCGCTTCGCAGGTTTTATGAGACAATGAAAAATGATCCGGCGCCAATGGAAGGTTCCAAGCTTTTTAATGTTCTTTATGGAAGCCAGTTCAAATTTGATAAAGAAGCAATGCCGGCAGAAATCGATGCACTGACAGAAAAAATCATGAAAGAATACGAAGAAGGAGAAAAGCCAGAGAGACGAAAGAGAATTCTCCTGACAGGCTGCCCAAGCAGCGGTGCTCCGATGAAGGTTGTAAAAGCAATTGAAGAAAATGGTGGAAATGTCGTTGTATATGAGAACTGTGGCGGTGCGAAGTCAGTGGATCGCTTGATCGATGAAGATGCAGAAGACATTTATCAGGCAATAGCAGAACGTTATCTGGCAATTGGCTGTTCTGTCATGACTCCAGACACGAATCGTTATGAATTGTTGGAAAGATTGCTTGACGAGTATCAGGTAGAAGGAGTTGTTGAGATGACCCTTCAGGCCTGTCATACATATAACATTGAGGCAAAGAGCATCGAGAAGCGTGTAAAAGAAAAAGGACTTCCTTATATTCATATCGAGACAGACTACTCACAGGCAGATGTAGGACAGCTTGATACACGAATCGCAGCATTCCTTGAGATGATTTAAGGATACTACGAACATAAAAGAGTAGCATTTGCAGACTAAAAAAGGTCCACCGGACCTTTTTGTCGTATGCTTGGCAACAAAAAGCAGGTAACTTAGTGTTATCTGCTTTTGTCATGTCGGAAAGTGTGTTATTATATCAGATATGAGATGGCTCTCGCCTTTGCAGATGGCGAGCAAAAAATTCGAGGCATTCTTGAACAAAAGTTGTTCTATTGTCAGACCGATAAAAGGAGAGATTAGCATGCGAAAAAAAGAACTGGCTCTGGAAGTAATCCGTCGCCTGAAAGAAGAATATCCGGATGCGGATTGTACATTAGATTATGATGAAGCCTGGAAGCTTCTTGTCAGTGTACGTCTGGCAGCCCAGTGTACAGATGCGAGGGTCAATGTAGTCGTAGAAGATCTCTATGCAAAATTTCCAGATGTAAATGCACTTGCAGATGCGCCGGTGGAGGAGATAGAAGAGATCGTAAGACCGTGTGGACTTGGAAAAAGTAAAGCAAGAGACATCAGCGCATGCATGAAGATACTTCGGGATGAATATAATGGAAAAGTCCCAGATGATTTTGACAAATTATTAAAGCTCCCGGGAGTGGGAAGAAAGAGCGCGAATCTGATTATGGGGGATGTGTTCGGCAAGCCGGCAATTGTTACAGATACGCATTGCATCAGATTATGTAATCGAATCGGACTTGTAGACAAGATGAAAGATCCGAAAAAAGTAGAGATGGCATTGTGGAAGATTATACCACCAGAAGAAGGAAACAGCTTCTGCCACAGACTGGTTAACCATGGAAGAGAAGTATGTACAGCCAGAACAAAACCTTATTGCGATAAATGCTGCCTCCAGGACATTTGTAAGAAAGTGGATGTGAAATAATATGGCAAATGTAATAGATGTGTTAGATGAATTACAGAACCGGGCGTTAAAAGAACCAGAACTTAAGGAACGGCTTAAGAACACAAAGAAGGAAAAAGAACCGCTTAGTGCATTTTGCAGAGTCTGTCAGGAGCTGGGATATGAAATTTATGAAATGGATATTATTTGCGCAGGAGAGGAATTCCATGCCGCTATGAAAAGAAGTACGAATGGTGGGGGAGAAAATTCACCAATGCTTGCCGGAGAAGATGATTTTTACGAATTATTTATGGCAAATTTGAAATAAGAAATGGAGAATTGTAGATGATAGGAACTGGAAGGATACATGTATATTACGGAGACGGAAAAGGAAAAACGACAGCAGCTATGGGATTAGTGCTGCGTGCGGCAGGAAGTGGTCTGGATGTTCTGATGTTCCAGTTTTTAAAAGACAACTCTTCCAGTGAACGTGTTATTTTGGAGCAGATCCCGAATGTGACCTGTCTGCCGGGAAAAGATCGTGTGAAGTTCGTTAGCAAGATGAATGCAGACGAAAAAGCAAGATTAAAGCATTATAACAATAAAGCACTGGATGAGATTATAAAATTTTGCGGTCCATTTGATGTACTGGTACTGGACGAAATATTATGTGCAGTGCAGCTGGGCGTATTAAGTGAAGAAAAGCTGGTAGAGTTTCTGGAGCACAAACCACGTGGTCTGGAAATTGTGCTGACCGGTCATGTTGTCTCAGATAAAGTGCTGGAGCTTGCTGATTATGTAACCGAGATCCGAAAAGTCAAACATCCATATGATCAGGGAATTACAGCAAGAGAAGGAATTGAATATTAAGAAAAACCAGTGGATATCATAGAGGGGAGTCTTCAGCCTCGAATATCATTTATTAAGTTTTCGTGAACAGACCCACAAGTGAAGTGGAGTGTGTTATAATAAACAAGTACGAATTTTTCTCTTCAATATGGAGAGGAGAAGTGAAATATGGAGCGTGTAATAAAGAATTATGAAGATGTCGATAGTTGGAAAACGGTTATGTTCTTATACCAGTCGGCATTAAAAGAAGTCGGAACAAAACTGGAGATATTGAATGATGAATTTCAACATGTTCATCAGTATAATCCGATTGAACATATTAAGACAAGAGTAAAGACAGCAGAGAGTATCGTAAAGAAACTGAAACGTTACGGATATGAGACTTCCATAGAGAATATGGTAAAGTATATCAACGATATTGCAGGTGTGCGGCTCATTTGTTCCTTTACATCAGACATTTATCGTCTTGCAGAGATGATTGGTAATCAGAGCGACTTGAAGGTTCTGTCCATTAAAGATTATATCAAGAACCCGAAAGAAAGTGGATATAAGAGTTATCATATGCTGGTGTCTGTGCCGATTTTCTTGTCTGACAGTGTTGTTGATACAAAAGTTGAGATACAGATTCGGACCATTGCCATGGATTTCTGGGCAAGTCTGGAACATAAGATATATTATAAATTTGAGGGAAATGCACCGGATTACATCAGCCGGGAGTTGCGGGAATGTGCGGAGATGGTATCTTCGTTAGATGACAAGATGTTGTCACTCAACGAGGCAATCCAGACGTGTGTCCTGGAGCAGGAAGAGAAAGAAAATCGTACGAATGAAGAAAGTCTGAGTTAATATACTCAGGCTTTCTTTTGGAAAAGTGCTACTTTCAGGAAATAATTGGGAAATGCTATTTCCAGGAAATATTTGGGAAAGTGCTACTTTCAGGAAATAATTGGGAAAGGGAAATATATGAAATATCAGAATATCCGAGTAGGACATTTTATCAGCCGTCCGAACCGATTTATTGCAAAAATAGAGATTGAAGGCGCAGAAGAGACAGTTCATGTAAAGAATACCGGACGATGTGCGGAACTGCTGGTACCAGGGGCAGAAGTCTATGTCCAGGACAGCCAGCAGGAAGCCGAAGGCTGGTTGTCAGATAATGAACTTTTACAAGGTGAAATGCAGATGGCGGTTAGTTCAAAATCTACGAATATTGGGAAAAAACGTAAGACGCGCTGGGACTTGATTGCTGTAAGAAAAGGGGATAGGCTGATTAATATGGACTCCCAGATTCCCAATAAAATCGTAAAAGAATGGCTGGAACAGGAAAAATGGAATCACAATCTGCACAACCAGAGTGGTCGAATTCATGGTATCACAAAAATTCAGCCGGAGTACACATATGGAAAATCAAGGATCGATCTCTATGTAGAAGCCCAGAATCGAAAAATTTTGATTGAAGTCAAAGGTGTAACATTAGAAGAAAATGGTGTTGTGCGATTTCCGGATGCCCCAAGCGAGCGCGCGGTAAAGCATGTCTATGAACTAAAAGAAGCATTAAAAGAAGGTTACGAATGCTATGTGTTTTTTGTAATACAAATGTCTGGCGTGCGTTATTTTACGCCGAACACGGACACACATCCGGAATTTAAAGAAGCACTTAAAGAGGCAGCAGAAGCCGGAGTACATGTAGTTGCTTACGATTGTTCGGTCAGAGAAGATGAAATCCGGATACAAGATCCAGTCCCGGTAATATTAGAAAACCCGGAATTGCATGAACTGAGCCAGGTGCTGGTACCATGGTATCAAAAAGCACGAAGAGATCTTCCATGGCGTCACACCACAGACCCATATCGAATCTGGGTTTCAGAAATAATGCTTCAGCAGACACGAGTAGAAGCAGTAAAGCGCTATTATGCAAGGTTCATGGAAGCACTTCCGAATGTAAATGCTCTGGCAAATGTTGAAGAAGACAAGCTCTTAAAATTATGGGAAGGACTTGGATATTACAACCGTGTCCGGAATATGCAAAAAGCAGCCAGACAGATCATGGTAGATTACAATGGGACATTTCCAAAGACATATGAAGAAATTCAGTCACTCACCGGCATTGGCAATTACACTGCCGGAGCAATCAGTTCATTTTCCTTCGGACTTCCGTATCCAGCGGTAGACGGCAACGTTCTGCGCGTTATAACAAGAATCACTGCAGACGACAGCGACATCATGAAGCAAAGTACAAGAAAACAAATCGAAGAAAAACTTAAAAAAGTTATTCCAAAAGATTGCGCAGGAGATTTTAACCAGGGACTCATTGAACTCGGCGCAATTGTGTGCGTTCCAAATGGAGAACCCAAATGCGAAGAATGTCCGGCAGCACCATTTTGCCAGGCAAGAATACAAGGAAAAATCCAGGAACTTCCAGTAAAAGAAAAAGCAAAAGCAAGACGAATCGAAAAAAAGACAGTACTCATCTTGCGAGATGAAGACAAGATCGCTATTTGCAAACGACCAGCAAAAGGACTTCTGGCAGGACTTTACGAACTCCCGAACATAGAAGAACACTTGAACAAAAAAGAAATAACACAGTATTGCAAAGAGATTGGACTCATGCCGATTCACATAAAAAAATTGCCCGCAGCAAAACACATTTTCAGCCACATCGAATGGCAGATGATCGGATATGATATACGCGTAGACGAATTGGAAAAAACAAACAACAAGAAATATCTTTTCATTCACCCAGAAGAAATTCAAAAAGAGTATCCCATCCCGTCAGCGTTCGAAAAGTATATGAAATTGATATAATTTTAATTGGGGACGGGGTTTTTTCAAAAAAACCCCGTCCCCAATTAAAATTTAACCTGTCCCAATTAAAATTGTCTTAATTGTACAAAAAAATCGTATTCCTTTTTTAAGGAATACGATTTGAGGTTACATATGTTTAAGATCCATGTATGAATCCTGCTTATAATCTTCCGCCGCTTTCGCGCATATTAATATATTCTGCAACGGAACGGTCAAAACTGCTGATGTGGCGATAGAACCACTTTACTACATGTTCTTCTACCTTCTGAACGAATGCATCGGAAGGACCTTCTTCTTCCTGGAGCATCTCATTCAACTCTTGAATCGTCTGTTTGAATTCTTCGTGTTTTGCATGGTGTTTGTCGTAATCCGGATAACAGACTTCTTTCTGAAGTGCTTCTTCATCGCCAAAGTGTGTGTCTGTGTACTTGGCAAGGTAGTCTAACATCTTTATTGCACTTATTTTTCCTTCGCCTGCTTCACAACTGTCGAGGAGTTTGTTGATTCGACCGATTAATTCTTCGTGCTGTGAATCGATTAATTCGTTTCCGGTAATCAGATCATCTGTAAATTCTGCTCTCATATTTATTTTACCCCTTCTTTCGTGTGTATATCAAACAGGAGACATCTCCTGTTTTAACCAAATATTAAATCAATTGCTGTGAAAGTTTTGTCTCTTTCTTTTCCTGCGTTGCATATACAAATGGATAAATCATACATGCCATTGCGAGGGCAGCGATCACATCTGTGATGGAATGCTGTTTCAAAAATACTGTAGAGAAAATAATCAAAATTCCAAGTACATAGGAACTAATCTGAACTCCGCGGTGCTTTTTCAGGGATGTGCTGTGGGCAATTGCTGCCATAGCTCCGATGGAGTTATAAACGTGAATACTCGGCAGCACATTGGTCGGGGTATCCATCGAATATATCATTCGCACCAAATCCGTGAAGATATTTTCCCGTGGAAATGTGACTGGACGCAGGTTCAGTCCATTTGGGAAAATGGTACAGACAATGAGGAAAATGGTCATACCGCTGCACAGAAATGCTGCCAGCCGGTAAAAGTCTCTGCGGTTCGTAAAGAAAAAGTATGCACCGGTTACGGCGAGAAATACGAACCATAATAAGTATGGAATAATAAAGTATTCGACAAATGGGATATAATCATCCAGTGGTGAGTGGATGAGATAGTGGATCGTCTGACGCTTTTCCAGGTAGCAGAACCATGGCATATAAATCAGACCATATAACAGAACCCATGCATGCCGGTACTTCAGAATCAACGATTTCATTTTGGATATCGCTTTCATATGAATCCCCTTTTCAAACGAATAAATCTTAATCAGGTTACGTTCTTTTGTTTCAAACGGATAAATCTTAATCAGGTTACGTTCTTTTGTTTCAAACGGATTATAACATGAAATCATCTGTGCAACAAGGAAGTTCACTATTTGTTAATAATTTTTACCGGATTTTCAAAAATCTGAATATCGTATTCCTGTTTCCCCTCGTGGATAGCGTCTTTTGTGCGAAGTGTCCACACTGCGATGGTTGTTCCAGAGAAAATGCGCAGCAATGTCACCGTGAGTTTGGGCAGGTCAGTTAATTTATAAGCAATAAAGTCCGGGCGCCCAAGAAAATTACACCACAGATTTTCCACAAAGAACCGTAAAAACCAGGATACATCGGATTTCTCCTTTGTCAGTCTGGAAGATAATTGTCCTCTTAGGACTTCCGGAGCATTTTTCCGGAACCAGTACAGACCTTCGGAATTAAAGGATTCAAGAAGAAATGCACCGTGGTAAGAGCGTAGCATTTCGTATGCTTTTTGGCAAATCTGCATGTTTCGTTCCGGAATTTTTAACTCTACAAGGAGTGGAACCTGGTCATTTACGAGTGCAAGCACATCGCGAAACAGCGGGATATGTTCTTTCGTACCAAGAAGCGTACATTTTGTCAGCTCCGCAGCAGTCAGATCCTCCGGACGTTCCGGTCGTCCGCAGACACGTTTCAGGTCATCGTCGTGGAAGACGACCAGCTCACCGTCGCGTGTCAGATGAAGATCCAGCTCAATTCCGTAATTTTTTTGAATTGCGGCGCGAAAAGCTGACATGGAATTTTCCGGAATTCCGTGAGTCTTACTGTGAAGCCCTCTGTGGGCGAACATAATTCCATGAAATGCTTTCATGCGCTTTTGTCTGGACATTTCCGGGAAAATCGCAAAACAATATAATAATATGAAAAGAATCAACAGTATGATGACAACATGCATGAAAAAATGCCTCCTTTATTGTTTCATATCATTAAGAGCGGATGAATCGGATCCGGTCCGGCTCCAATGCAAATGTAGCAGTGTCGGAGCGAAGATCAGCCTCACCATCCGTGTGTACAGGCAGAACCTGCACGCTTTCAATTTTAGCACTTTTGCACTGGTAGGTATAGATTCCTTTAAATTTCGTGTGTTTTCCCTTATATGCGGTCGGCAGCAGACAGAGAATCTTGAATTTGCTTAAGCCAGACACGACAATAATATCCAGCAGATCGTCTTTGGGATCCGCTTTCGGACAGAATTCAAAGCCGCCGCCCTCGTATCTCTGGTTCATAGCTGCAATAAAATATACTTTTGGAAATGTAATCGGCTTTTGATCATCCAGTGTAATCCGCATGGATTTTGGATTGGAAATCAAAAGCAAATGGAGCGCAATGGCAGTATAGGAAAGCTTCCCAAGTTTACATTTATTCAGGAAATGCTTCAGTTTCGAAGACAGATTATTGTGGTAGCACACATCTGCATCAAAACCGATTCCGGAACTGACGGCGTAGCGTCTCTCTATTTGTGGTGTTTTCAAAAGTCCCACATTAATGTACGCGTAGTCTGTGGGATTTAAGATATGTAAGAGGGCTTTCGTCGGATCTTTTGTCAGCTTCATAGATCTGGCAAAATCATTTCCAGAGCCAATCGGGATATAAGCCAGGGTCAGCTTTGTGAGATCACGAATTCCGTCAACAACTTCGCCGATAGTGCCATCTCCGCCAAGAACGACCAGCGTGTCAGCATCGGTGTCACAGATTTGCGCAGCAAGCTTGGTACCGTGTCCCGGACGTCTGGTGAAATAAATCTGATAATCGATATGTCTTTCTTTTAATATAAGTTCTAATTGTTCCCAAATCTTAAGGCCGAGGCCGGATCTGGAATTCGGATTTACGATAAATGCATACATAGTCGTTCCTCCACCTAATCTTTTGTGTTTGAATTCAAGAATGCCTCGGCATTCTTGCTGCGAGGTGCGCGTCATGCAATTGCATGACATACTTCTACTGCGCACCGCTGCAATCCTGCCGGAGGCTATATCAGCTGGGGGATTGACTCCCACCACTGATACCAGTTTTTTTCACAACCTATAGGACGCTACTGAAAAAGTGGTCGTAAAATCATATATCTGATATAATTAAGGTATCATAATTGTCGGAGGTTGAAATGTTATCATCCCAACTTAAACTTAGCCTTAGTTATTATTCAGATTTATATGACATGATTGTTCCAAAAGATCATATTCTAAGAAAAATCAGGGAATTGGTCGATTTTTCTTTTATATATGATGAATTAAAAAATAAATATTGCCTTGATAATGGACGTAATGCAAAAAACCCTATATTGCTATTTAAATATCTGCTTTTAAAATATCTTTATAACCTTTCTGATAATGGTGTTGTTGAAAGATCACGATATGATATGTCTTTTAAATACTTTCTGGAATTAACGCCAGAAGAAGAGGTTATCCATCCCAGTCTTTTAACCAAATTCAGAAAGCAGCGTTTAAAAGATGAAAATATACTTGATCTGCTCATAAATAAAAGTGTAGAACTTGCCATAAATCAAGGTGTTTTAAAAAGCAATACTATAATTGTTGACTCAACTCATACAGAAGCCCGTTATCATAAAACTACTCAGAGAGAAATGTTGAAAAAAGCCTCTACTTCTTTAAAAGCAGATTTAAAAGATTCTGATAAAGACATTTATCTGCCAGATGAACCTGAAAAACGAGCTTCTTTAGATGAGTATAATGAATACTGTCATGAATTATTAAACACAGTTCAGGAAAGTCCGTATTCAGAACTGCCAACGATTAAAGAAGAATCTTCTATGTTATCCGAAATTTTGGATAATCAGATTGATTGTTATGATCAATCCATTGATCCGGATGCCCGGATTGGCCATAAAACGGTCAATTCTTCTTTTTACGGATACAAAACTCATTTGGCCATGACAGATGAACGGATCATCACAGCAGCAACAATCACATCCGGTGAAGCATTTGATGGTCAGGAACTTCCAGTACTGGTTCAAAAAAGTAAAGCAGCAGGTGCAACCGTTAATGAAGTAATAGCAGATACCGCATATTCCACACTGGAAAATTTAAAAGATGCACAAAGCAATGACTATAAATTAATTTCAAAGCTTAACCCGAGCATCATAAAAGGGACTCGTTCAGAGGACGGCTTTATCTTTAATAAAGATGCGGATACCATGCAGTGCCCAGCGGGGCATTTGGCTATAAAATATCGAATTGACAAACGTAGTAATCAGAAAAAGAATACACGTATCAAATATTTTTTCGATATTAATAAATGCCATGTCTGTCCTTATCGTAATGGCTGCTATAAAGAAAATGCAAAAACGAAAACGTATAGTATCACTATTAAATCGGATTATCATAAAAATCAAGAGGCGTTTCAAAAAACACAATATTTCAAGGAACGTTTCAAAACCCGCTATATGATAGAGGCAAAAAATAGTGAATTAAAAAATATACACGGATATAGTCGTTGTGATGCTGCTGGACTATCAAATATGCAACTTCAAGGAGCAGTATCAATATTTGCAGTCAATTTAAAACGAATTCTAAAACTAAAGGGAGAAGTCTGCCCAAATGAGGAAAAATAGGAAAAATCATCTCTCAAAAGGGTAGATTTTGCATCTCTCAAAACACTATTTTAGCAATATTTTATTATCAAGGAACATTTTTACACATATTTGACGCCCTGTGGGACTAAACTTACCACTTTTTCAGTGGCGTCCCCTATAGAGGTGGGAGTCATCTCCCAGCTGATATAATTCTAGTGTATCATTATATTGCCGGAATGTCCTGCTTAATATTTGAAAATCCTTGAATTCAATCATTGTTTCGTGGTGGGATCTCGATGATAGTTGTAGTTCATTTAGACCAGAAAAACAAGAGTATTTTAAAAATATAGATAAAATCTATAAGTTACCTGCTATATAATAATAAGCAATTGGATTTTTTTTGCAACCTGGACTATAATACAAACATAAAGATATTATTGTTGGCATTAAGAAATGCCATTTCCCTTCTAAAATAGAAAGAACCTTTAAGAACGCTCACTTAAAGGTTCTTTTTATGTCTGCAAATAAAGTTCACTGCAACAAAATGCTTATTTCCAATAAAATGTTTGTTCTCAATAAAATATTTGTTCTCAATAAAATATTTGTATTTAATAAATTCATTGCTGACTGTTGATTCCATAATGATAAAAAATGATGCTGCACGAAAAAAATGCTTTTGAAACATTTGTATTTTTCGTACAACATCAGTTGTTAGAAGACTCCATTCATATAAGATTCCAGGGAACGTTTCATATTTCCCTCAAAATCTGCGTTCCCCTCTTTCAGGCACCATTCGAAAACATTTCCAATAACGATCATACGAATATCTGTCGTGATATCCTCAATATCCTGATTCGGGGAAATGATTCCGGCACCGATACATTTCTGCAGATAATTGTGTACAGTCACAATCGGGTACGGACGTTCGGTACGGATCAATGGGTTCAGAGACTGGTTTTTTGGAGTATAATAATTCGCCATAAATTCAACGCCGAGTTCCTGGCAATAATGCACATAATTCAGGTAGACATATACAATGGCAGATTTAACTTCATCAGCACTCTTTGGTATATCAAGAAGATCTGGGTTAATATTCGGCTGCTCTTCAATATAGTAGGAAAGCAGATCATCTTTAGTCTTAAAATGATGATAAAAACTTCCGTTAGAAACGCCGGCTTCTTCACAGATATTTTTGATAGAGAGCGCTTCATATCCGTGCTTCTGCAAAATGTGTTTTGCAGCCCGGAAAATCTTAGCTTTCGTCTCTTTTGACTTCACTTGCTGCTTCGATAATATTTCACTCATTTTCTTAAAAATCCCTTCGGTTTAATTCTATGCGTAGTATAACATAGAAGGAGAAAATTATCAAGAAAACAGAGCAGACTCTGTTTATACACTTTTTATAGGAACTTTTTATCTCAGTCGAGAAGACTCCAACCTCTTCAGGTGGTGAGTAATAGCAAATTTGTCTCAGTGGGAGTCCAATCTCCGACTGAGATAAACGCTCCGCGAGGATGCGCAGTGATTCTGATAGGAATATGTCAGCTTCTCTGACCAGAATCACGCGCCAAGTCTCACGGACGTTCGACTTGAAATAAACTGCTTCTACAAAGCTTTTCTAAAAAAATGCAAAATGTTTTTCAGCCAATATTTCAGCAAAATGTGAAAATATGTTTCAGCAAATATTTCAGCAAAATGTGAATACAGAATAGGAAGATGCGTTAAGGATTGCGCCAAGGATTTTTGAAAATGTTGTAAATAAAAAGTAGTTCGAGTATAATAATGCAATATGATGCTGCTTTTTGATACAGGCATCACGATAATGGAGAAAGGATACTATATATGGATATTAATCAGAAGATAACAGAAGAACTCGGTGTGAAACTCTGGCAGGTCGAGGCAGCGGTGAAGCTGATCGACGAGGGAAACACAATTCCATTTATTGCCAGATATCGAAAAGAAGCAACCGGAACGCTGGATGATGAACAGCTCCGTAAATTATATGAAAGACTCGTTTACCTGCGCAATCTGGAAGAAAAGAAAGAACAGGTATTAGCGTCCATCGAAGAGCAGGGAAAACTTACTGAAGAACTGAAAAAGCAGATTCTGGAAGCACAGACTCAGGTTGTTGTAGAAGACCTGTATCGTCCGTATCGGCCAAAGAGACGGACTCGCGCGACCATCGCAAAAGAAAAAGGACTGGAGCCTTTGTCCACACTGATCATGCTGCAGAAGACAAAAGAGTCTTTAGAGGAAGTTGCAAAGCAATATATAAATGAAGAAAAAGGCGTGGCAAATGTACAGGAAGCGTTGGAAGGTGCCAGAGATATTATCGCTGAGAATATTTCCGATGAGGCGGATTATAGAAGCTGGATCCGGAAGCAGACGATGCAGAAAGGACATATCATTTCCAGTGCAAAAGACGAGAAGGCAGAGTCTGTTTATGAGAATTATTATGAATTCGATGAGCCGGTGAACCGTCTGGCTGGATATCGCACGCTGGCACTAAACCGTGGCGAGAAAGAAAAATTCCTGACCGTGAAAATCGAGGCACCGCAGGAGGACATTCTCCGGTATCTGGAAAAGAAAATTATCCATGGTGAAAACCTGAGTACAACACAGATTCTCAAAGAAGCAATCGAAGACAGCTACAAGCGACTCATTGCTCCGGCGATCGAGCGCGAAATCCGAGGTGAATTGACCGAAAAAGCAGAAGATGGAGCCATCGAAGTATTTGGCAAGAATTTAGAACAGCTTCTCATGCAGCCTCCAATCGTGGGACACACAGTTCTTGGCTGGGATCCGGCATTCCGTACCGGCTGCAAACTGGCTGTCGTAGACCCAACCGGAAAAGTTGTAGACACTACCGTCATTTACCCTACAGCACCGACGACACCACAGAAAATCCAGGCTGCAAAAGACACGTTAAAAAAACTCATTGCAAAATATAATATCAGCCTCATTTCCGTTGGAAACGGAACAGCTTCACGCGAGTCCGAGATGATCATTGTAGACCTTCTGAAAGAAATTCCACAGAAAGTACAGTACATCATCGTAAATGAGGCGGGAGCTTCCGTATATTCTGCAAGTAAACTTGCAACCGAAGAATTCCCGAACTTTGATGTTGGACAGAGAAGCGCAGCGTCCATCGCAAGAAGACTGCAGGACCCACTGGCAGAACTAGTAAAAATCGATCCGAAATCCATCGGAGTCGGTCAGTACCAGCACGACATGAACCAGAAAAAGTTAAATGATACATTGTCCGGAGTCGTAGAGTCTTGTGTAAACCGCGTAGGCGTAGACCTGAACACAGCTTCCGCACCACTGCTTTCCTACATATCCGGCATTACCTCAGCCATAGCGAAAAATATTGTGGCATACCGGGAAGAACAAGGAAGATTCGAGACAAGAAAGCAACTCCTAAAAGTAGCAAAATTAGGACCAAAAGCATTTGAACAATGCGCCGGATTCTTACGCATTCAAAATGGAAAAAATCCACTGGACACAACAAGCGTACATCCAGAAAGCTACGAGGCAGCAGAAAAACTCCTGAAAAAACAAGGATTTACCACCGAAGATATCTGTGCCGGTAAACTGGCAGGCTTATCCCTCACCATCAAAGACTACAAAAAACTCGCAGAAGAACTGGAAATCGGAGAAATCACACTGCGCGACATCGTAAAAGAACTGGAAAAACCAGGACGCGACCCACGAGACGAGATGCCAAAACCAATCCTCCGCACAGACGTCCTGGAAATGAAAGATTTAAAAGAAGGCATGATCTTAAAAGGAACCGTCCGAAACGTAATCGACTTTGGAGCATTTGTAGACATAGGAGTCCACCAGGACGGACTTGTACACATATCCCAGATGACAAACAAAAAATTCATCAAACATCCACTAGAAGTCGTCAGCGTAGGAGACATCGTAGACGTCAAAGTCATGAGCGTAGACTTAAAGAAAAAAAGAATACAACTCACCATGAAAGATGTGTAAGTATTTAAAACAATTTAATTGGGGACGGGGTTTTTTCAAAAAAACCCCGTCCCCAATTAAACTTCAACCTGTCCCTTTTTCATTTCCCTTAAATTGCATCATTTTCATCTACAATTTCCCAGCTGATATAGCCTCCGGCAGGGCGCACATTGTCCGGTGGACAATGGTTTTGCGCCGACCGAAACGGAGTGTAGACTTGTAGAGGTGCGCAGTAGAAGTATGTCATGCAATTGCATGACGCGCACCTCGTAGCAAGAATGCCGAGGCATTTTTGAATTATTGATAAAAGTTCTCAATAGGAGCACCGCTTTTTCAGGCCTTTCTATTTCTGCATTTTGATTCTGTGATAAAATGTAGTTGCATAAAACTAACTACAGGGAGTGAGGAAACAATATATGTTTATTGAGATCAATAATCTGAAAAAGAGTTTTGGCAGTGATTCGAACCGTGTGGAAGTGCTGCGGGGTGTGGATTTTTCTATAGAGAAGGGTGACATTTGTGTATTACTTGGACCGTCTGGTTCGGGAAAGTCTACACTGTTAAATATTATCGGTGGAATTGATGATGCGGATGCGGGATACATTTCCATCGGAGGTGAGCGCATGGCCGATATGAATGAGAAAAAACTGACGGCATATCGGAGAAAGCATCTGGGCTATGTGTTTCAGATGTACAATCTGATTCCGAATCTGACTGTCCGGGAAAATATTGAGGTTGGGGCTTATCTAAGTGACAGACCGCTGGATGTTGATGAATTGTTACAGACGCTGGGACTTTATGAACACAGGAAAAAGTTACCGAACCAGTTGTCGGGCGGGCAGCAGCAGAGAACGGCAATCGGAAGGGCAATTGTCAAAAATCCGGATATTTTGCTCTGCGATGAGCCGACAGGAGCTTTGGATTATAACACGTCCAAGGATATTCTGGAGCTGATCGAGCGTGTCAACCAGAAGTACGGTAACACGGTCATTATGGTCACACACAATGACGCAATCAAAGACATGGCGGATATTGTGATTCGTCTCCGTGACGGTGCGGTGAGAAAAAGTTACCGCAATGAGAAGAAGATCCCGGCGAGAGAGCTGGAGTGGTAAGGAGGACGCGTGATGAGAAGCCCGTTAAATAAACGTCTGTTCCGGGAGCTTCGTGGAGAATTTGGAAAATATCCGGTCATTTTTATCTTGATGACGCTGACGATCGGAATGGTGTCAGGATTTCTGGTGGCCGATGGAAGTATGATCCAGGCGTACGAGGAAAGCTTTGAGAAATATAACATTGAAAATGGACATTTCCGGACAGAAAAGAAAATGAACAATGCTCAGATTCAGGATATCGAAGATCTGGGCATCAAATTGTACGAGAATTATTATGTAGAGGAAGTTTTAACAAATGGAAGTACAATGCGCATTTCCAAGAATCGTGATGAGGTCAATAAGGTGTGCCTGATGAAGGGGAAAATGCCTGAAAAACCGGGAGAAATCGGTATTGACCGTATGTATGCAGACAATAATGATCTGAGCGTGGGTGATGAGATTGAAAGTGGCGGACATACATGGAAGATTACCGGTCTTGTGGCGCTTTCAGATTACAGTGCCTTGTTTTCCGATAATAATGATTCCATGTTTGACTCGGTAAAATTTGGCGTGTCGGTAGTGTGCCCAGAGGAGTTCGACAGCTACAAGGCCGATCAGTTGAATTACAGCTACGCATGGAAATACAATACTGAACCCAAAAATGAAAAAGCAGAAAAAGACATTTCGGAAGATCTGATGGAAGATGTGGCAAAAGAAGTGACACTGGAAGAATTTGTCCCAAGATACACGAACCAGGCAATCATTTTCACTGGGGATGATATGGGCGGTGACCGTTCGATGATGATCGTGCTTCTTTATATCATCATCGTGATCATGGCATTTGTCTTTGCAATCACTACCAGAAACACGATCCGAAAAGAGGCAAATGTAATCGGCACTTTGCGGGCATCCGGCTATACAAGAGGTGAACTGATCCGGCATTACATGGCAGCCCCGGTATTTGTCACATTTATCGGAGCGATTATTGGGAATATTATCGGCTATACGGTAGGAAAAGATTATTGCGCGGGACTTTACTATGGAAGCTACAGCCTGCCGACCTACGTGACCATCTGGAACGCGGAAGCATTTCTTCTGACAACAGTAGTGCCGATCCTCATTATGCTTGTGGTGAATTCTGTGCTGCTGTGGTACAAATTAAAACTATCACCACTGAAGTTCCTGAGAAGGGACTTAAGCAGACGTAACCAGAAACATGCATTGCCGTTGAGTGAGCACCTTGGCTTTTTCCACAGATTCCGGATACGTGTGATCCTTCAGAATATGAGTAACTACGCGGTATTGTTTGTGGGAATTATTTTTGCAAATATGTTGTTGATGTTCGGACTGATGCTTCCATCTGTGCTGGACCATTATCAAGTGGAAATGGAAAATGGCATGCTCAGCAAATATCAGTACATGCTGCAGATGCCGGCGAGCATGGCAGGTGGAGACAGTAAGCTTGAGCAGATGGTGTCCATGATGATGTTCAGTCAGGCAGTAGAGACAGAAAATCCGGATGCAGAAAAATTCAGCGCCTATTCACTGAGCACCCTTCCTGGAAAATATAAGAGTGAGGAAATTATCCTCTACGGTGTGGAAAACAATAGCAAATATATCAACATTAAGTGGAAAACATCAGATTCCGCATCTGATACAGATGTGAAAAATGTGGAGAATATCCCTGAGGTATACCTCTCCTCTGGCTATGCAGAAAAATTTAGTCTGAAAAAAGGTGACACAATTACTTTAAAGGAAAAGTATGAAAATAAAAAATACAAGTTTAAAGTTGCAGGTGTATATGATTACGTAGGTTCACTCTCCATATTTATGCCAATACAGGAACTCAACAAAACATTTGATATGGACAAAGACAGCTTCAGTGGATATTTCTCTGATTCTGAAATTACGGATATTGATAAAAAATATATCGGTTCCACCATTGATGTTGAGGATCTGACCAAGATTTCCAGACAGCTCGACGTGTCCATGGGAAGTATGATGAATCTGATGGACGGATTTTCCGTGATCATTTTCCTCGTATTGATTTATCTCCTGTCCAAGATCATCATCGAGAAAAATGCGCAGTCTATTTCCATGGCAAAAATCCTGGGATATACAAACGGCGAAATCAGCCGGCTGTACATTATGTCCACGTCTATCGTGGTCGTGCTGTTCATCTTGATCAGCCTGCCATTGGAGCTGGAAATCATGCAGATTCTGTTCCGGGAAATGATGCTGACAAGCATTACCGGCTGGATCACATTTTACATAGATCCGAAAATTTTCGTGGAAATGTTTGTGATCGGCGTGGCGGCATATGCCATTGTGGCAGCAATTGAATATCGAAGGATCCGAAAAATTCCAATGGATGAAGCGTTGAAAAATGTGGAATAGTGATCCAATGGATGAAGCATTGAAAAATGTAGAATAGTGATCCAATGGGTGAAGCATTGAAAAATGTAGAATAGAGATTCGTAGAAATCTTGAAACAGTATGCTGAAAAAATGAATAAGGAATGTTAGAAAGATGAGAATCAGAAGGAGGAGAATATGAAACGACCAGTTGTAATGATATTATTAGCAGGTGCGCTGACGTTGTCTATGATAGCGCCGTCAGCACTTCCGGCAGTGGCAGGCAATGTAAGTGTTGTACACGCGGCAGCAAAGATATCCAATACCGCGCCGGCAGAGACATCCAATGACGCAGCAGTAAAGGCATCCAATGACGCGGCAGTAAAGACATCCAATGACGTGACAGCAGAGACATCCAGTGACGAGGATGCAGGTGAATGGAAAGATAAGACAGAAACAGTTTATGTCGATGCAAATGCAGACGGTTCAGTTAAGAAGATTACGGTCAAAGACTGGCTGCGCCGGAATGGTGACGGTGAGATCATCGATTTTTCCAATTTGAAAGACATCAAAAACACGGAAGGAGACGAAGAATATACGCAAAATGCAGACGGAACTATCACATGGGAGAACAAAGGGGAAGACATTTCCTATGAAGGTACTTCCAATCAGCAGCTTCCGGTGACTACAAAAGTAACCTATTATCTGGACGGCAAGGAAATCAAGCCGGAAGATCTGGCAGGAAAAAGCGGCAAGGTGAAAATTCGGTTTGACTATACGAATAATGAGAGCCGGACGGTGAATATCGATGGTAAAGACGTAGGAGTAAAAGTTCCATTTCTTGCAGCGTCCATACTCATGCTTCCTGGGGATAAGTTTAAAAATGTGAAAGTTTCCGGTGGAAAAGTCATGGCAGACCAGGATCAGAGCATTGTGATCGGAACCGCATTTCCAGGACTTGCAGACAGTTTGGAGTTGAAAGATTACGAGGCAACAAAAGATATTGACCTGAAAGACTATGTGGAAATAACCGCGGATGTGGAAAACTTTGAACTGGATTTCACAGCGACTGCAATTTCCACATGTGGGCTTAGCGATATGAAGGACGGTGACCTTGACGAGGTCAATGACATGATTGATGGCGTAAAAGAAATGACCGATGCTTCCGATGAACTGGTGGACGCCATGGGACAATTGAGCACCGGAGCCGGAACACTGCAGGATTATTTAAGTCGGTATACAAGCGGCGTTTCACAGGTGGATGCGGGAGCACAGGCACTGGCGGAAGGCTTGAGTGAACTGGATGAACAAGTAACTACACTCATGGGCAGCTTAAGTGCAGCAGGCAATGATGATACGACTGCGCAGGCAGTTACACAGATTCAGAAAGATCTTGGAATATTACAGCAGGAGCTTGGAAGCGTCACAACACTGGCGGAGTATGTAAATACAATCAGTGAGAATGTAACCACTGCCAAGAGCAAACTGGATAAAATCAACGTTACAGATTTGGAGACAGAAGCGTCGAATCAGGCGAAAGAAAAAGCAAAAAATGCAGTAAATACAGCAATTTCCGAAACGGAAGCATCTACAAAGAAGAATGTCATGGATCGTTTAAAAGAAACAGAAAGTTATAAATCGCTGACATCGGAACAACAAGAAGAATTGGAAAATGCAGTAAATACGGCCAGTGGTACATCAAGTTCAGCTGAAAAAGAATGTGACAGCATGAATATTTCCCTTACGAATGCGTCTGGCGCTAAGACAGCGATAGACCAGGCGGTAAATGCGCTGGCAGAAGTAAAGGCCATGCAGGTGGATACGACTACAGCCCAGAAGGCTCTTGCGGATTTAGTGACTCAGTTTACGGCTTTATCTAACAGCCTTTCTGACATGCCGGATATGGCCGAAATCGGCGGAAAACTCCAGTCAGCCATCAGCCAGCTTGCCCAGGGGGCGGCTACACTCAGCACCGGAACAAGCCAGTTAAGCTCCGTTGGTACACAGCTTAACACGGGCGCAGGAACACTCGCCCAGGGCGCCAGCCTTCTGGAAGCCGGAATGAAGACATTCGACGAAGAAGGAATTGAAAAACTGGGAGAACTTGCAGGAGATGACCTTGCAAATGTTCTGAATCATTTCAAGGCAGTAAAAGAGGCAGAAAAGACATACACCAACTATGGCGGGATCAGAGAAGGCGCAAGCGGAAGCGTCAAGTTCATCGTAGAAACAGCAGAAATTAAATAACGGATGGGAGATGTTCTTCCAACATTGATTCAATTGAGGGGCGTGTGAAAAAAACGAGAGTTTTTTCATGCGTCCTTTCTTTTTTGGGGGACTATTCTTTTTTTACAGCCCCTCGATTTTTAGAAATGATTTTTAAAAATTGTGTCAGAAAAAACAATTATCGGCAAAATATACCATGATTTTTCCACGATTTCCAAGCGAGAAAAGTGGATATATTTTGCCGATAATGCTATGATAATTCAGTTACAATGATTAAAATTGGAGGATTGATTGTGAGTAAAGGAAGTGAATTTCTGCCGGAGGTACTTGGTCTGATAGAAAAACGTCTGGGAGAAATTGATGAAAATATACAGGCGGTACGCCAGGACATTAACAGTATGAATGAATATTACTGGGATAATTATACAGAAATGGACCAGTATGGATATGAGGATTACGACAACCAGCAGGCACTGAAAATGCAGGTGAATGCCAATCAGGAGAACTGGAAAATGCGCCGGCGTCTGAAACGTATGCTGGATGCACCATTTTTTGGAAGTGTAGAATTCGTCTATGACGGAGAAGACGAGCCGGAAGATTTTTACATCGGAATCGGTAATTTCGCAAGAGAGCGTGGCGCATTGCCACTCATTTACGACTGGAGAGCCCCGGTGAGCAGCCTGTTTTATGACTATGACAAAGGCGAGGCGTCCTACGAAGCGCCGGGTGGGCGCATGGACGGAGAAATTCTGTCCAAATGGCAGTACAAAATCCGTGGCGGCAAGATGATCTATGAATTTGAGAGTGATGTGAAGATTGACGATGACATTTTAAAGCAGGAACTTGGCGCCAACAGCGACACGAAACTGAAAAATATTGTGCGTACAATCCAGAAGGAACAAAATGCAATTATCCGCAACACGAAGGACAAGATTCTGGCTATTCAAGGAGTGGCAGGCAGTGGCAAGACGTCCGTTGCGCTACATCGGATCGCCTATCTTTTGTATCATGACAGAGAGCATCTGAATTCATCAAATATCCTGATCCTCTCGCCAGGCGGCGTGTTTGCCGACTACATTTCCCATATTCTTCCTGAACTTGGCGAGGAAAATATACAGGAAATGAGTTTTGATCTGTTTGCATATCATGAACTCAGGAGAAATACTGCAACGCAGGGAAATGTGATATATGGAAATGCTGGCAATCAGGAAAATGCGATATATGGAAATGCTGTGAATCAGGAAAATGCGATATATAGAAATAAAAATAGAGATCAAGGCGGAAATCAAGGGAAAAATCCAAGTGGAAATTCAAAAAGTAGTTCAGCCGGGACTGGTTGGAATAGCAAAATGATAGCCGCCGACTGTGAAGACAAGTATCATCAAATCGAGCGTGAAATCGCAGGAGTGGATGATGCAGATCAAAAACGTTACGAATGGAAGCAGTCCGTGGAATACGTTCAGGCAATCGAAGGCTTTCTGATCGAGCTGGAAGACCGGCTGGTAGATTTTGAAGATGTAGAATTCAAGGGCATTCGCAAAAGTGCCAGCGAAATCATGGAATTTTTTTATGAAAAATATACCGGTACACCACTTTTAGATAGAATGGGCGCGGTCATGGATTATTTTATCGACGAAGTCGAAACCTTACGCGGACGCAGCTTAAACGACGAAGAACAAGAAATCATTTGCAGAAAATTCATGAATATGTACGTAACCAGAGACATTTGTCAAATATACAACTGGTTCCTGGAAGACTACGGATTCCCGGCACTTCCGGACATGCCGCCAGAGCGCCGCGTACTGGAATATGAAGACGTTTACCCGATTCTCTATCTAAAATACAGCCTGACAGCAGCCGGCCAGCGCAAGAACATCCGCCATCTCGTCATTGATGAGATGCAGGATTACTCCTATTTACAGTACGTACTTCTCGCGAAAATGTTTTCATGCAACATGACAATACTGGGCGACAAGGCACAGACCATCGCCGGAAAACAACAAGACGTTCTCACATTTTTACCAAAAATATTTGGGAAAAAAGTCAAACGTATCGTCATGAACAAAAGTTACCGCAACACAAGCGAAATCGCAGAATACGCCAAATCCGTCGGCGGATCCAAAGACATCCAGTATGTAGCAAGACACGGAAAAGCAGTCGAAAGACATACCATAAAAACACTAGAAAAAACATGTAAAGAAATCAGCGGAAAATTGAAATTAGGAGAAGAAGAATACGAAACAGCAGCAATCCTCACCATGACAGAAAAAGAAGCAGAACATATTCAAGAAATCATGCACAAACTAGGCGCAGAAGCACATTACATCAACCGCGACAGCGCACAATTCAAAAAAGGCCTGACAGTAACCACCTACTATCTGGCAAAAGGCTTAGAATTCGACCAGGTATTTGTTGTAGGCGGCGACCGTAACAACAAAATGTACCAAGGATATCAATACATCTGCGCAACAAGAGCACTACACGAATTGTATGTGTATGATGCATAATTTTAATTGGGGACGGGGTTTTTTCAAAAAAACCCCGTCCCCAATTAAAATTTAACCTGTCCCTTTTTGAATTGTCTTAATTGTCTACTGTGGACAGATTTCTACCCAGTAGCCGTCAGGATCATTGATGAAATAAATTCCCATGTCCGGGTTTTCGAAACACACGCAATCCATTTCTTTGTGAAGTGCCAGGGCAGCGTCCATGTCATCGACATGGAATGCCAGATGAGATTCGTTATCTCCGAGATCATACGGGCGGTCCATGTCGCGAAGCCATGTCAGCTCCAGTGAATGTGGTGTTGTGCCGTCTCCGAGATAGACGAGTTTGAAGCTTCCGTCCGGTGCATGGAATTCTTTTGTAACTTCAAGTCCGAGAGCTTTTTTGTAAAACTCTACAGATTTGTCCAGATCCAGGACGTTGATGTTATTGTGAAAAAATGTAAATTTCATAGTGATATCCTCCTGTGAAAATATAATTTGAATCTGTATTGTCTATAATATATCACTTACATAACACCTATGGCAAGGAAATGAAAGATATGCTATACTTAAATCTTGGTAGAGCGTTACTGTTTGCTGAAATATTGTAGATGGTAACATTGGTAGCCCTCGTATAAAATTTTGCTTTGCAAAAGGAGGACATGATGATGGAAAAAATCATAGAGTCAAATAAAGAACAAGATACTTATGACCTGGGATATGAACTGGGGCAGCATGCGAAGCCGGGGCAAGTGTTCACGCTTGTCGGTGATCTGGGCGTAGGAAAGACCGTATTTACAAAAGGACTGGCCGCCGGACTTGGCATTACAGAGCCGGTCAGCAGCCCGACATTTACAATTGTGCAGGTGTATGATGAAGGGCGCCTGCCGTTCTATCATTTTGATGTTTACCGGATTGGTGATGTGGAAGAGATGGACGAGATCGGTTATGAGGATTATGTCTACGGCGAAGGGGTTAGCCTGATCGAGTGGGCGAATCTGATCGAGGAAATATTGCCGGAACACTTCACCGAGATTAAGATAGAAAAGAATTTGGAAAAAGGATTTGATTATCGGAGGATAAGTATATGCGAATTTTAGCACTGGACAGCTCCGGCCTTGTAGCCAGCGTAGCTGTTGTTGAAAAGATAGAAGAAGAGGAACAGGTGATTGCGGAATATACAGTGAACTATAAGAAGACGCACTCACAGACGCTGCTCCCGATGCTGGACACAGTATCCGACATGATCGAGCTTGACCTGAAAACGATCGACGCCATCGCAGTTGCCGGCGGACCGGGTTCATTTACCGGGCTTCGCATCGGCTCCGCCACAGCGAAAGGTCTGGGACTTGCCATGAACAAGCCGTTGATCCACATCCCGACACTGGAAGGACTGGCGTACAATCTGTGCGGAACAGACGCCATCGTGTGCCCAATCATGGATGCGCGCCGCGGACAGGTCTACACCGGAATTTACGAGTTTTGTGGAAATGAATTGGTTGTCCTGGAAGATCAGATGGCGATCAGCATCGAAGAATTAGGCGACCATTTGAAAAAATATGACAAACGCATCATTTTCCTGGGAGATGGTGTGCCGGTATTTCGTGCGAGATTGACAGACGAGATTCTGACAGAAGAAATAAAAGCAGGCAGAGACATTCAGTTTGCACCGGCCAACATGAACCGTCAAAGAGCAGCATCAGTAGGAACATTAGGACTTCGTTATTATGCTGCCGGAAAGACAGAGACTGCCATGGAACACGAGCCGGATTATCTGCGACTGTCACAGGCAGAACGCGAACGCAAGGAGCGCGAAGCGAAATCTATACAGTAAAAATGTATCAAAAACCCGCGGGGCGTAAGCATAAGCAGATATGTTGAAAACCCGTGCAACTATAATATAGAAAAAGCAACATGAGAGGTATCGAAGAAATGATTCAGTTTCAGTGTGATTATGAAGAGGGCGCATGCCCACAGATTCTGGAACGTCTGGTGGAGACGAATCTGGAGCAGACGGTTGGATATAGTGAAGATGAATATTGCAAGCAGGCAAGAGAAAAGATCAAAAAAGCCTGTGATGCACCAGAGGCAGATGTACATTTCCTGGTAGGAGGGACCCAGACGAACTATGTAGTGATCCGCTCGATCCTCCGTCCGTATCAGGGCGTAATTTCAGCAGTGACCGGTCATATCAACGTGCATGAAACAGGCGCGGTCGAAGCAACTGGACACAAAGTCCTGGCACTTCCAAGCAAAGACGGAAAAATCACAGCATCACAGGTGCGCGCATATTACGATGCACACTGGAATGACGCAGATCATGAGCACATCGTACAGCCGGGCATGGTCTACATTTCCCATCCGACGGAAAATGGAACAATTTACAGCAAGTCTGAATTACAGGAACTTTACGCAACCTGTAAAGAACTTGGCCTGCCATTATTCATGGACGGAGCAAGAATGGGATATGGATTAATGTCTGAAAAATCAGACATGACACTGGCAGATATTGCAGCAAATACAGATGTATTTTATATTGGAGGAACGAAGGTAGGAGCACTTTTCGGCGAGGCAGTCGTAATCACAAAATCCGCTCTTAAGAAAGATTTTCGTTACTGCATGAAGCAGAGTGGAGCAATGCTGGCCAAAGGACGTCTTCTGGGAATCCAGTTTGATACATTGTTTACAGACGATTTATATTTCAAAATTGCAGCTCACGCAGACAAATTAGCTATGAAGTTAAAAAATGCATTTCTTGAAAAAGGATATAAAATGTATTTTGATTCTTACACGAACCAGCAGTATCCGATCTTGTCAAAGAAAGACCGCGAAAAATTAGCACAGAAATATCAGTTTAGTTTTTGGGAACAGATAGATGAAGACTATGCGGCAGTGCGCTTCTGCACAAGTTGGGCAACAAGTGAAGAAGCAATAGACGAGCTGATCCAGGATATTTAAGAAGCTATAATAAGATGGAGCCTAGAAGCAATATAGAAAAACCAAAAGACAGAAAAGTCAAAAGACAGAAAAATCAAAAGACAGAAGACATGGAAATAATAGAAATAAAAAAAGACCAACAGCAATATATTTCTGAGATTGCAACGCTGGAATCCGATATCTTTCCGGATCCATGGAGTGAAAAAAGTATCAGGGATACGCTTGAAAATCCTCAGGCACGGATTTGGGCTATTATAAGCAGACAAGCGCCGCCATGCTCCTGCGCTTCAACGGCGCCAGAGCATGCAAGCGAGACTGCGGCTTCCTGCGCTTCAACGGCGCCGGAGCATGCAAGTGAGACTGCAGTTTCCTGCGCTTCAACGGCGCCGGAGCATGCAGGCAAGCCACAACTCCTTGGCTATGTGATTTTTTATTATGTTTTAGATGAGGGAGAAATCGCCAGAATTGCGACATCGCCGCAACATCGCCGGCAGGGGGTAGCTGTAAGACTTCTTGAAAAAATGCGTGCATTTAGTTACGAGCAGAATATTACAAGATGGCTGCTGGATGTTCGTATTTCCAATGAAACAGCAATACATTTTTACAAGTCAGCAGGATTTGCCGAAGACGGTGTGCGAAAGAATTTCTATGCAAACCCGCCGGAAGATGCTATACTTATGAGTTGTGAAGTCGAAACTTCAGGCAGCGACCGAGCCTGAAGCCTGTCCAAAAGTCAGGCAGCGACCGAGCCTGAAGCCTGTCCAAAACACAGGCGCGGCTGCATGAAAAATGAAGTTGGAAATGAACTGGCAGATGCTCCAACACTTCCCACTGGGAAATGCGCATCTGACCAGATATAATATAGGCGTAATGAATCAATCCGGTGCCCAGGTGGCAGATACCACACATTTTCCACACAGGCACACCAGACTTCAAGGAGGAATTGTATGCGCCAGTATCATACAACTGTAAAAGAAACAAAAGAAATCGATAAGATCATCTGCAACCGTTGTGGCAGAAGTATTCCGGTAATCCAAGGGGTTCCCCGCGAGGACGTACTGGAAGTATCCAAGCGCTGGGGCTATTTCTCGGAAAAAGACAACCGGCTGGACGAATTTGACCTCTGCGAGCAGTGCTACGATGAAATTATAAGCGAATTTAAAATAAAAATCTGATTCAGAGTCTGCACGAATATCCGGACGCTGAAGAAAATCAAAAACAAGCGGACCGGCAGGACATTTGCCTGGCGGCTCCGGATAAGAGGTAAAATATGTTAGACGTATGTTTGTTGGGAACGGGCGGCATGATGCCCCTCCCGTACCGCTGGCTCACCTCGCTTCTGGTGAGATATAACGGCAGCAGTCTTCTAATTGACTGCGGAGAAGGTACGCAGATTGCAATAAAAGAAAAAGGGTGGAGTTTCAAACCCATCGATGTGATTTGCTTCACACATTACCACGGCGACCACATCAGCGGACTCCCGGGCCTGCTCCTGACTATGGGAAATGCAGACCGCACGGAACCGTTGACTCTGATTGGACCGAAAGGACTGGAGCGGGTAGTCAACTCACTTCGCGTTATTGCGCCGGAACTGCCATTTCAGATAAAATACATCGAAATCACACAGCCGGAGCAGATATTTGAGATGAATGGCTATCGCCTGAAAGCATTTCGCGTAAATCATAACGTCACTTGCTATGGCTACACGATGGAAATCGACCGCGCCGGGAAGTTCGACGTGGATCGTGCAAATGAAGCGGCAATTCCGCAGAAGTTCTGGGGCAGTCTGCAAAAAGGTGAAAATGTCCAGGCCGGAGACAATTTATACACACCGGACATGGTTCTTGGACCTGCGCGAAAAGGAATTAAACTGACATACTGCACAGACACGAGACCGACGGACTCTATCCGCAACAACGCGAAAGGTTCCGATCTATTTATCTGCGAAGGAATGTACGGTGAGAAGGATAAGCTGAAAAAAGCAAAAGAATACAAGCATATGACATTTTACGAGGCAGCGCAGCTTGCAAAAGAAGCAGAAGTCGCAGAAATGTGGCTGACGCATTATAGTCCGTCGCTGACGCACCCGGAAGAATATATGGACGAGGTGAAGAAAATCTTCCCGAATTCCATAGCAGCAAAAGATAAACGAACGGTAGAACTGACATTTTCAGATTAATGAAAATGAATTCAGAAGATTGAAGGGATAGAATATGAAGGAAGATGTATTGATTCTTGCAATTGAAAGCTCCTGTGATGAGACGGCAGCAGCAGTCGTAAAGAACGGAAGAGAAGTCATTTCCAATGTGATCTCTTCCCAGATCGCACTGCATACTCTCTACGGAGGTGTTGTGCCGGAGATTGCATCAAGAAAGCATATAGAGAAGATAAATCAGGTCGTACAGGCGGCTCTTGATGAGGCAAATGTTACATTAGACGATATTACTGCCATCGGAGTTACTTACGGACCGGGGCTTGTAGGCGCACTTCTGGTCGGTGTAGCAGAGGCAAAAGCCATCGCATATGCAGCAAAGAAACCATTAGTCGGAGTGCATCATATTGAAGGTCACATTGCAGCAAATTTCATTGAGCACAAAGATCTGGAACCGCCATTTTTCTCACTGGTCGTTTCAGGAGGACACACACATCTTGTGCGAGTCAAAGATTATGGCAAATTTGACATTATCGGACGCACAAGAGACGATGCGGCAGGAGAAGCATTTGATAAAGTCGCACGCGCGATCGGACTTGGGTATCCGGGCGGACCAAAGATTGATAAAGTATCCAAAGAAGGAAATCCAGAAGCCATTGCATTTCCACGCGCACACGTTGAAGATGCACCATATGACTTTAGCTTCAGTGGTCTGAAATCCGCAGTTCTGAACTATATCAACGGCTGCCAGATGAAAGGAATCGAATACAGCCAGGCAGATATTGCGGCATCGTTCCAGAAAGCCGTGACAGATGTTCTTGTGGCAAATGCGATGCATGCAGTGGAAGAATTTCATGTGGACAAGCTGGCGATTGCCGGTGGTGTTGCATCCAACAGCGCACTTCGCGCAGCTATGAAAGAGGCGTGCGAAAAGAGAGGGGTAGAATTCTATTATCCGTCTCCGATTTTCTGTACCGACAATGCAGCAATGATCGGCGTGGCAGCTTACTATGAGTATATCAATGGCACAAGAAGCGGATGGGATCTCAATGCAGTGCCGAATCTGAAACTGGGCGAACGGTAGAAGAACCTTAAGGCAATACGTAAAAGCAGATACAGAAATTAAGAATAAAAACGTCAATATAAACGAGGAAAATGAGGGAAATATATGGATAAGAAGAAATGTACGGCAATCGTATTATCTGCCGGTCAGGGGAAACGTATGGGAACCGCCATACAAAAACAGTATATTGAAATATCCGGAAAACCAATCATTTTTTATACTTTGGATGCATTTCAAAAGTCCGCGATCATCGATGATATTGTACTTGTAGTAGGTGAAGGGCAGGAAAACTGGGTCCGTGACGAGATCGTAGAAAAGTATCAGCTTACAAAAGTATGCTCGATCATCCCAGGTGGAAAAGAACGTTATGATTCCGTATGGGCAGGACTACGCGGACTTCATGCTCTCAAAGAACAGCCGGAATACGTATTCATTCATGATGGCGCCAGAATGTTCGTGGACGAGCAGATTCTTACGCGTGGATATGAAAATGTAGAAAAATTCGGTGCCTGTGTAGCCGGAATGCCGAGCAAAGATACGGTCAAACTGGTGGATGAAGATCAGTTTGCAGTGAATACACCGCCAAGAAAATTAATCTGGGCGGTACAGACTCCACAGATTTTTAAGGCAGATCTCATAGAAAATGCTTATGCAAAGCTGATGGAAGAGGTGCCGGATAATATCACTGACGACGCTATGGTAGTGGAACAGATGATGAAAGTACCGGTTAAATTATATGAAGGCTCTTACGAAAATATCAAGATCACAACACCGGAAGATTTGGAAATCGCAAAAGTATTTCTTGCGAAACGCAAAGAAAAATATCATAAATAGTTTATGCTGGTTCATAAAAAAGGTTCACAAAAAAGAAAAAATATCAAAAATTATTCTTGACAGTGCAAAGGGTATATGATATGATAACTATCGTCGCTGACAGAGCGATATCAATTGCATAGATGGAGAGGTATCGAAGTGGTCATAACGAGGCGGTCTTGAAAACCGTTTGTCCGCAAGGGCGCGTGGGTTCGAATCCCACCCTCTCCGTTTCAGGAGTTTCGCAGATGCGGAACTCCTTTTTGCATAACGGGGGACGGAAAAATGACACAAAAAATAAAACATTACATTTGTGAAAAAGACGGAAGAATCAAGTGGCAGTTCCGCCTGATTTTATCAGCAGCTATATTATCAATAATGCTTGCTGAAAGCCGATTTTTATATTATCATAGTCCTAAAGATACAAAATGGTTGATATGTATTATTTACGCTCTGACTGGTTATTATTGTCCGGGGTGTGGAGCAGGCCGCGCGTGCTATTGCATTTTGCACGGTCAGATTTATCAGGCATTTCGCTATAACCCGTTGCTTGTACTTTTGTTGCCGTGGATAGGCGCATACCTGGCATTATGCGCGTGCCAGTGGCTATTTACAGGCAGAGAAAGCATAAGCCGACGGATACCGATGTGGATATTATGGACAATATTGGCAGTTATACTGATATACGGAGTTTTGAGAAATGTAAATGCATATCCATTTGTGTTACTATCCCCGACAAGGGTCAGATAAAAGGAGGAATGAGTATGAAGTGTAAATTTTGCGGAAATGATTTGCCGGAAGAATCAAAGTTCTGTCCGTCATGTGGCGCACCGGTAGAGCCGGAGGAGAAGCAGGAACAGTCAGAACAATCAGCAGAAGCGAAGCAGCAGGAAAACCAGAATCCTTATGAATATGGCGTGCCAGGAACAGATAATGGAAGTGGAGCACAGAATGAGAATCCATATCAGTATGGAAGTGCGGAACAGAATAACGAGAACCCGTACCAGTATGGAAGTGAAGGACAGAATAACGAGAACCCATATCAGTATGGAAGCGCAGGACAGGATAACGAGAACCCATATCAGTATGGAAGCGCAGGACAGAATAACGAGAACCCGTATCAGTATGGAAGTACAGGACAGAACACGTCTGCAGATTATAATGCTAATAATGGGATTTATGGTCAGCCGCAGAAGCCGATCAATGGAACAACCTATTTAATATTCGCTATCATTTCAACATTACTGTGCTGTCTGCCACTGGGCATTGTGGCAATTGTATATGCCTGCAAAATCAATTCTCTGCAGAGAAGTGGAGATTATGCAGGAGCGCAGAATGCAGCAAAGAAAGCGAAGATGTTTACGATTATCGGAACAGTAGCTGCGCTTGTAGTATCTATCTTTTATATTATATTTGCAATTGTGATCGGAATTGGAAGCAGCGATTTCGACGACGATCCGGTATCTAATGTTGTGGAAAATGTAATCGAAGATAAGAATGATTCTAAAAAAGCGGATGACAGCGATAAGTCGGATAAAACAGCAAAGACTACAGAACCGGCAGCAGCCAGCAGTGGACTGGGCACAAGTTGGGACAGTTATACAGTACAGATTAATGATAAAGTCCTGACATTTCCGTGCACAAAAGCCGATGTTGAGGCAGCAGGTCTGAGTATGGATACAGAATATACAGCGGAAAATTATATGGTGAATGCTAACGAATATGAGTTGGTTTATTTCATGGATGCCAATGATAATGAGATTATGGCATATGCGATCAACAATACAGATACAGCGATGGAAGTAAAAGACTGCCTGATCGGTGGCGTTTCTGTGGATGACTATGATCTGGAGAATGGCGGGCTTACTGTAATATTCCCAGGCGGGCTTCAGATGGGCGCTTCAAAAGATGCAGTAACTGGAGCTTATGGAGAAGCAGATGACACATATGACGGAGATAGTTTGTCTATGTATAGCTGGTATTCAGATGACAGTTACTACAAGAGCTGCGAGATTGACTTTGACGCAGAGTCTGGACTTGTATGCACAATGACTATGCAAAACTTTGGTCAATAAGAGCTGTAAACTAAAAAGTAAAGTATAAAGATCATAATAAATGTCTGGTATGTGAGGGCGAGAGATTCTTTGCATGTCAGACATTTTTTGCTTTCTTAAGAAAGAACTTATCAGGAGGCACATTCATTGTTCAGCGTAGTGCATACAAAAAGTTACAAAAAAATTAAAAAAGGACTAGACAAATGTGACGAGATATTGTATAGTAATCAACGGACTGATTTGAAAGTAAATTTTAAAGAAATTTAAAGTAAATTTTTAAATCGAATTTAAAAATGAATTTTTGAGAAGTCAATTTGGAGAAATACCCAAGCTGGCCGAAGGGGCTCCCCTGGAAAGGGAGTAGGTCGTTAATAGCGGCGCGAGGGTTCAAATCCCTCTTTCTCCGTTAATCCGATATCTTAACACAAGATAGAAGATAAAAATAGAATAAAAAAGTTGTTGACAAATGTCGATGAACGTGATATTCTAATAAAGCTAATTTGCAAGACAGAGATGTCTAATGTAAAGAAAGCGAAAAATAAATTTAAAAAAGTTGTTGACAAGCGGTTGCGAATATGATAATATAAATGAGCTGTCGATGAGACGACAACAAAGAAAAAGGACCTTGATAATTAAATAATAGACAACAACCCTGAAGATTCTTTAAGAGAAAATTCAGAACGGACATTGAATGACAATGTCAACCTTAAAACAGTAAAAGGGATAAGAAAGCTAGTAGTTTTCTTGACCTGGAGCGAACTTTGATTTTAAATCCGAGTCAAATCGGAATTAAGATTTTTAAACGAGAGTTTGATCCTGGCTCAGGATGAACGCTGGCGGCGTGCTTAACACATGCAAGTCGAGCGAAGCGCTTAAGTTTGATTCTTCGGATGAAGACTTTTGTGACTGAGCGGCGGACGGGTGAGTAACGCGTGGGTAACCTGCCT
>NZ_ATVU01000028.1:0-36909 GCF_000420885.1 Dorea sp. AGR2135
TTTCTGTGCAGATAGTAATTCTGTATAGACACTTCTCCACCGGTCTGATCTCCGGCTTTTCCTCCGGTGGTGGTGCCCTTCTCATTAATACGTGCGCTTCCAATTCTTACCGCCATAATATCACTCCTATCAATAAGAGGACGATTACTCGCCCTCAACCTCTGGTAATCCTGCTACGCTTGTCAGCAAGGATAATATTCCTGCCAGTACTGATGCTGAGACTACAAGCTTTGCATCGACCTGACCGAGTGCTGTTGCTGTTCCAATGGTTGCTACTGCAGTCTGTGCTACCGTTTTCACTGCTCTGACCGCTGCTTTCTTAGCCCACTTCTTTGTATCTACCGATACTTTAAATACACAATTTTTAAACATCATTAATCCTCTCCTTCATGTGGTGGCTCTGTAGGCAGCTCCATAAGCGCATGATACATTTGCGTGCCTACACCATTCCCTTTTAATGTGTGATATTGTTTATATTCGTCTTCCAGTGACTGCTTGACATACAACGGACAATATCCATAATCGTCGTGATACTTGTTATAGAGGCGTATCAAATCCGCCCTAAGTAGTGCACGTATTCCTTTTCGCATAGCAATCACTTGATAATATATGTATGCAATTGCTGATATCACGAACGATAATAATGCCCAATTTTCTGATAAAAACTTAATCATGTGCGTCCTTTCCTTATTTTATTACATAAAAATAAGACCTCTGGGGTCTTGCACGTATTCCCATATTAATCACCGCCTCACTATTTGTCATTCGCAAGCTCTCCCATTCCGGAATCTTCCAAGATTTCTTTTACCTTGTCCTTGAGTAATCTTGGAACCTGACCATAAGTCTTCTTTCCTAACATAATCTGCTGTGCCCATAACATTGCCATCATTTCTTTACCTCCTGAATTTTGTAATAATACGAATAAGTTTGTTAATATAGTTACCATTATTGATATACCAACTCTGACATTTCAAGAATACATCCTTGGAGCATATCCATATTCGCTTTCAGTTCAGCGTTTTCTTTTTCCAGAGCCTCCAGCTTATCCTCTGGTGTCTCGTCGGATTTGTATAGAACTACTCCTAGAATTCCGCCAATGTACTTCACAAGAGCGTTGAGATTGGTGTAATTCTCATAAGTTGCGACTGTGGACTCCCGTTCTGTCACGGTCATCTTCTTGGTTTTGAACTCGTCCTGGAACATGGATCTCAGTTCTTCCTCCGTTGCAGAGATGGTCTTAATTAGAATGCTTCCATCTGCACGGATCGATGCCGACTGGATTGTCAGTTCCGTCGCATCGTTAAATGTAATCTTCATTTTTTTACTCCTTTCTGTGCGATGTCGCACAATATAAAAAGAGCCTTTCGGCTCTGGTTACTGAAACTTTTTTTAATTTAACAATGTTTTGTCTATAATCTGGAAGTTTGCTCTGTGTATGTATAATGCTTTTCCGTCAATCATGAGCTTTGTCATCTTTGGCAAATCTTTTGGAATTTCCCAATATACCTCATCACCGGAGTAAGCTGTTATAGGCTGCCCAAGCTGAGATTTTACAACAACAATTCTCGACTTGCCAAACATGTTTTTATACTTATTTACAATACTGGCAATATATGTATTATCTGTAATATCACCATTTGTATTGCTGTAGATATCTTCTTGCAAAAAATCAACCTCTGTATTAAGTCCATTTTGTTCAAAAACACATGTATCTCCACAGCTCTGAATTTCTTTACCATCAATGTTGATGGTAATTATAGACGATAGTTCATAGCCTGTGATAATATCACCAGAGCTATCATAGCTCGCTGTTTCAACCGGATTTCCTTCAATGTTTATTTTGTCACCGGTTGTTGTCATTACCTTGTTCCCGTAGTTATCGTATGTGTTGATTGTATATCCATTACCAATGAGGCTTCCCCTTAAATCATTAATGGCGGAATCTAACATTGCACACCCCGTCATGGAACACAGTAATGTTATACAAGTAATGATACCTATGATTTTCTTAATGTTTTTCTTCGATTTAAATAATGCAACACAATCACAATCCAAATGATATTAGCACTTATGTGTTGATATAAAAAAAGCCTATGGCACCACCCATAAGCTTTTCGTGGAAATAGTGAAATTCAAATCGCTCACTAAAACCTACACACTTTTAGTATACCATGAATTTCACTTTTTTCAATATCAAAGTGAAAGGAGTGACCGTTTTATGAGTAAAATTTACATTGATGAAGACGGCTCTAAGTATATCTTAGTAAGATATATTACACGAAATGGTGTACGTATCTATCCTAAGAATGCAAAAGCATTTAAAATTAAAATTCGGTAACTAAATAGCAAAAGTCCAAAGGTTTTTAAATCCTCTGATAGTGACTTTATATCATTCATAGCTCCGTTTGACTGTATTGCAATCGTTTCTTTTTCGTGCGCAGGTTGGGGCATGAATGGAGAATTCCTTGAGTTTAAAATCAAAAACGATCAAAGCATATTACAAGAAATGTTCGTTCATACTGGCGCATGCTCTGGAAACAACAATGTATACATCCCATTAAATGCAAAGAGCGGTTTTTCTGGATTAAAAAAAGGTAGCTCATACAGTTTTTCAAGGCAAAACTTATATGGTTCCTTTGGCATGAGCTGGAACCGTCAGTGGTCTGCGGTGTGCCTGCCGATTTGATTTACTCGTAAATAGCTATCAAAGTGACGGTCGTAGTGCCTCCAAGTCCGTCATAGTAATTCTGATTGACTCTAGCATAGACATATGTCCAATCCGAAGTGGCTTGAATAGCGGTTTTTCCGTAGACCAAGGCATTATTAGAATTAGTTGTTGCTCCACAGATGCAGTCTACAATTTTATTACCTTTTGTCATCAAAGCAGCGATTTCATTTGAGAAATCAACGAGGATATTCGTCTCTGATGGTACGGTTTTACGAAAGCACTTTACTTTCATATTGCTATTTAGTGACGCAAGTTCTTTTTCCAATTCCTCATTGGTTTTTCTTAGCGTAAAGAGCTGCTCTACCGCCGTGATGCTCAGTCCCTCTATCTTCACCCTGTACAGAGGAAGTTCTCTCACCTTTCCGGCTTTGTACAGATCGTCCTGTGTAATCTCTGGATCCGCAGCCACCGTTCCTGCTGTGCCTTTCTTGACTTCACAGGTGTATGTATCGATACCGCCTGTTCCAGTTGTTTCGAATCTCGCCACGATAATGTCGTTCCGGTTCTTGCCACTCTGTCCATTTTCAATTTCGCAATCAATGTAGTCCCCGTAAGGTATACGGGCGAAATGTCCTCCTACACAGATTACTCCGTCTGCAATTCTGACCTTGTTGTTGGACAGCACTGTAGCTTTACATGCTTGTCCGGTAGTTGATACGCCATCTTCACCGAATATACTTTGAAAAATTGCTGCATCATCTTCCGCGCGTATGTGTGCTTCTTCTCCCGGTGGTGTGTTTACTGTTATTGGTATTAATCCAGACATTTAATCATCTCCTTTCATTTTGTAATCCACTGTCGCCTCTCCTTTTTCTACTTTAAATATCTTTTGGATAATTGGCTTTTTTACTTCTGTATCCGTGATTTCATCGTATCCGGCTACGATATCTCCAAGCTCTAAATCAATATCTTCTATGTTTATATCGCATTTTTTGTGATTTTGAAGCTCTCGAAGACGCTTTATTCCACCTTCCTCGAGCTTTTCTCTATTCGCCGATGAATAGTCATAGACTGCAGCTATTTCGTCAGCTCCGTAATAATACTGATTTTTTCCGATGCTGCCATCTTCCTGCGCGTACAGATGGAGTATTATTCTGTCTTGGTTTTCCCCTTCTCCTACACATACTAGATGGTTCACACCTGCTCTGTAGTCTTCTACTGTGATATCCGCTTTGCTCTCCTGGCTATATTCAAGCTCTTCCGAATAGTCTTTTATTGGGACAGCTTCTAGCTTTACATATCCATAGTCCAGTCCGCTTGGCTGAATATACTTAATATTCAGTCTGTAATCGTACTGATCCAGTAGTTTCTGTATCGCGTCGTACAGCGTGACGTATCTGTCTACTTTCCAGTTGTTTACTTCTATTCCAGTTTTGGCAGAGGTCACTACGAACAGGCTTCCAAAACTGTCTCCAACCAACTGCGTGATTATCTCGTTAATATCTCCGGATAATATTAGATGGTCTTGTTCAGCTGGCGGTTCCACAATCTTATAGATCAGCATTCCTCTCCATGTATGTCCTGAGAGTGTGAGCTTTTCCGTTTTGGAAACCGACTTGATTCCTTTTATGATTCCTCCATATTCCGTATCTGGAACGAAAAATCTGCACCCGTATCCGTATCTTTCTTCATTCCACTCGCTGCTGTCGATTTCAATTTCGAAGTCGCACTTGTTGCCGATGTCTATGTCTACTTTTGCACTGTCCGTGAGATTTCCCTGTTCTTCCCCAGTCGGTTTTGTAACTATGATTTTAACTGGATCCATTTTGGCTCTGTCCTTTCTTCGAATATAATTAAATCGAAATCGAAGCCTCCCGGCCATGATACTGTATTTCTTCCAGGCTTTATTTTCCGAAAGAATGTGCGCGACTTCTCTCTGGAATGGAAAGTATTTACTTCTTCTCCATTTCTCATTATTTTTGTTATAGTCTCTGTTCTACTGTCTATTTCAAGTCGTTCACCTTCTTCTAAAATAACGTTCGCCCGGTATGATGATTCTCCAATCGAGACCTGTGGGTTCGTTACTTTTCCGTATATGATTAATCTAAAATTTGAATCCGTAAAATGCGGATTGATGAAATAATTGCTATTCTGCCCGGTAGTGTATCTATATGGGTATCTTCCTGGGTATCTTTTATTGTTCGTTGTTGCTTGATTGTAGCTATGGAATTCATAGGTATGCTTGTTGATCCAAAACGGATAAAATGATACTAATGTTGCATCTATGTCAATCATGTAAAATGCGTCATCGTAATCTTTTGGAGCTAATCCTGTAATATAGCAAGGCAGGTAGTAATCTCCATACCAGAGCTTGCCCTCTGCCTTGCTTAGAATATCTTCATCTGTAATTTCACTGATGCTGTTTACAATCTCGCAATATTCGCTTTCAGAATCGCAGAATATCTGAAGCGTGATTTTTTTCTGTACGCTGGTCCTGTAGAATTTATTGAGTTTCGACCTGTTTCTCAGCTTGTTTTCGCTTGCCTCGTAGCTCCAGCTTTTCCCGAATATGTCCGTAATGTCATCAAGTACAACCGGCCACTTATCCAACTCTATTTTCTTTCCCTTGCTATTTTCGTAGCATATCATTATGTCGTGACCTCCTCGATAATTCGTCCAAATTCTCTTCCATTATATTCTACAGTTACTTTTCTTCTTGCCATCGCATCAGCCAGTCGGTCATAGTCAATCGGATCTGTCTCTGTTCTTTGTAGCCTCGCCAGTGCGTTTTCTACGGATTCTTCTACGTATGACCTTAATAGTGTGATTGGTGCTACCGCTTCCTCTCCAGCTTCTCCCACGCCATGAAATCCGCTTCTTGTCTGAAAAATTGTTGGTCTGCTAAAAATAGCTCCGTCTGCATGCCACTTGACCGAAAAGTGTGGTACTGACGGTGGATTAAGAGAAAATGATCCTGTTATAGCGATGTCTGGTACTTTTAGTTCTGGCAGCTTCCATGTGAAATTGAAGAAACTCTTGATTTTTTCGATTGCGCTTTTTACGGTATCTCTAGCTGCATTAATTTTTGTAGAAATTCCATTTTTGATTCCTTCAAACGTATTTTTCACTCCGTTTGTAAATGAATCTAATCCACATGCATGTAAAAGTGATGTGAAGAAATTCACCAGTCCACTCAAAAATCCGTTCAGTCCTCCTACTACTAAGCTCCACAGTCCGGAAAATGTCGTTCCAACTCCTGACTTCCATGTCTGTAATCCCTGATAGGCCTTATCCATATCTCCCGTAAATACTCCGACAATAAATGTTCCTAGTCCGGAAAGCTGGTCGATTAATCCTCCGATGATCGTCAAAATTGGATTGATAATACTAAGCAGCATGCTGAATCCTGCTGCTACCTGTGCAAGTGCCGGTATGATAATTATCGCCAATACTGTGCCTACTATTTCAAACAAATCTTCCAGCCCAAGAATCTTTTCCTCGAATCCTCCCAGTGTCTGCTTAATCTCATCTATTTTCCCACTGATATCAAGAGAGTCTAAGAATCCTGAGATAGTATCCTGAAAGATTCCAAATAATTCCGTGAAAAAATCCCGGAATGATTCGCTCTTCTGCCACAGTAATGCGATCGCTCCTGTAATTGCAGCTATCGCCGCGACTATTAGCAGTATTGGTCCCAACGCTATTCCAGCGCCTCCCGCTGCGGCTGCCCCTGCTCCTTCTGCTGCTGTTCCAATTCCGGCAATCATACCTGTTAATTTAGAACCGACTCCGATAATTGCAGATATCCCAGTCGACACTTTACCGATTCCTATCAGCAATGGCGATAGGATTGCTACGAATCCCAAGATTCCAAGAAGTATTTTTTGCTGATTTGAATCCATCTGTGATATTGCATCGGCAAATCCTTTTATCTTCTCTGTTCCCTGTGCGATCATTGGGAGAAATGTGGAGCCTAATGTAATTCCCACGTCTTTCAGATTATTACCCATAATCTGTATTTTGCTTTTCGTGGTTTCGTATCTCTTATTTGCTTCTTCTGTTAGAGCCGTGTTTTCATTCCAAGCTTCATTTCCTGTCTGTATTGCCGAAGTAAATACGTCGCTTGCATTTGCGGATCTTAACAATGCATCTCGCATTCTGGTCTCTGTGATTCCCATATCGTCCAGAACTTTAATGGCTGAGTCCGTTTCTCCTCCGCACTGTGAAAGTCCTGTGATAAACGCTTCCAGGGCACCCGTGGCGTCTTCCCGGAACAATGTGGAGAACTCGTCCACACTCATTCCTGCCACATTAGCCCAGTCTTTTAATCCCTCGCTATTTGTCTCTACGTCGAGCTGCATCTGTACCATAGCTTTTGAAAATGCTGTACCTCCAGCCTGTGCTTCCATTCCTACAGAAGATAGTGCTGTAGCCAGTGCCAGGATGTCTGATTCTGACATGCCGACCTGTTCTCCTGCAGATGCTAGATTCGTCGCCATGTTCATAATGTCCGCTTCCGTTGTTGCGTAATTATTTCCAAGGTCAACAATAGTGCTTCCCATTTTCGAGTACTTTTCCTCTGCTGACATAGATTGGTCTGCTGCTAATCCTGTAACATTTGCAAACTTCGCGATTGCTGTTGCCGCGTCGTCTGCTGCCAGGTTCGTAGAATTTCCCATATCGATCATGACGCGGGTAAATCCCAGTATGTCTTGTGTCTTAATGCCAAGTTGCCCTGCCGTCTCAGCCACCGACGCAATCTCCGTTGTTGATGCAGGGATCTCTTTTGCCATATTTCGGATTCCATCTTCTAATTGCTGATAGCTGTAGATACACTGGCCATTTGCATCGTAGACTTCATCGGAAGTCTTTTTTACGCCCGCAAATGCATCTTCGAATGTAATTGCAGAAGCGGCTGCTCCTGTTAAAGCTCCGGCCGCTGTGGTGCTGACTGTTCTTAAGCTCTGCCCGACCTTTTCCGTTCCTTCACCGAATTTTCCAAGTCCTTCACCGAAAGTCTGAACCGCGCTTTTTTGTTCGCTTAGTTCTTTTGTGGTATTTCGAATCTCATTTTGGATTGCCGCCTGCTGAGTCTGTGCTTCTACAAGGCTGGACTTCAATTCGTTGTACTTCTCTGAATTTTCTCCAACTTCCTGAGAACACGCGTCCAGTGCGCTTTGAAGTGTTGCTGTTTTTTGTGCGGCAATCTGTGACTGATTGGCAAGTAGTACCTGTCTTTCTCTCAGTAAACTGGTCTTATTTTCTGATCCGTCCAGTTTCGTCTGATTAAGCTCCAATTCCTGATCAAGCTGCTTTATTTTCTGATCAGCCTGTTCAACAGCGCTCTGAAGCTGTGCTTCTGCCTCAGCCTGTTTTTTTAACTTTTCAGCTGCTTCAAGTGCTTCCTGGCTCAACTCGGATTCTGCTTCTTTTTGCTCGTCCAGTTTCCCTGTTGTACTGGATAGCTCCTGTGCAATCGTCTCCTGTACTCGCTTCGCGTCTGCAAGCTTTGCACTCCAGTTGCTTGCTTCTATGGAGCTTTCTCCAAATACTTCTTTTGCAACCCGTAATTTGTCGCTCAAAAAAGTGACCTTGTCTCCACTTGCCTGCAATTCCTGCTTCAGAAGCTTTTCTCTCTGTTCCAGAGCATCCACAGACGTGCCTGTGCCTTTCATCTGTGTTTCATTTAATTTTAATTCCGCCCGGAGTTGCTTCAAACTTGCGTCAGCCTGTTTGATTCCGGCCGTAAAATCCGTTGTTTTCGCGCGAAATGTTACGCTTGCTTCTCTGTTGGCTAGTAGATCACCCTCTTTCTATCATCTTTTCTTCCATGTAGTTTTTCCAACTCATGTAAGCGTGTTTATCTTCCAAAATCGTTAATAATACGTTGTACTCAGAGTTCCAGAACAGCTCTTCGCTGATTCCGTTGATAATTACGTAATAGGTATACATATCTTCCACTTCCTCAATTTCAAATCTCGGAAGCCTCAGTGTATTTTTGCTTTTTCCTACTGTTGCTCTTCTGAAGGCTGTTCTGAATCCTGCTTTTTTGACGGTGAGATCATTTCCTGTACTACATTTACATTTTTCATGTAATCTGGGTTTGCATTTTCAATGAATTCCGTGAATGTCATCAAATTCTCTTCCTCTTCATCCTGATTGGCATTCAAGTATGCCGAATGCATGAACTCATACACTTCCATGACATCTTTTTCGTTTACTCCTTTTACCAGGACTTTACTGATCTTTTCATATGCCTTTTTATTTTTATTTCTCAGGCTCAACAGCAAAATGGGAGCTGTGGACATTGTCACAAACTCCCCGTCTGCCATTTCATATTCCTGGAAGTTGAATACGTCCTTACTGCGCATCGTTTTCCTCCAGTTCTACAATTCTTTCGATAATTTCATCTTTCTTACCTTCAGTGCTTACGCCTTTTTCTTCCGCAAGCTTTTTCAGTTCTTCTACGCTCATTTTCTTCAGCTCGCTTTTGGTATAGTGCTCTGCTCCTGGCGTTTCCTCCTGATCCTCTTTCTGCTTTTCTTCTGGAACCGGCTCCAACGGCTCCAAAATGCCTTCCCTCACTTTTTCAATCTCCTCGTATCGTTCTTCACTCACTTCGATGATTTCTCCTGCCAAGTGTAAATTGTGTGTATATTTGTCTCTGAATCTAATCTTTACTTTTGCTTCCATAATTCCCTCCTATGCGTTAAGCTCAACAAGTTCTCTCGAAAATTCTTCCATCCACTTTGTTTTTGCCGTCTCGTCCTGCAGATCTGTCTCTACAGCTTCGTACATGCCTTCTCCATTCTCATCTGGCATTACTGCTATTTCGAGTTCTAACATGGCTACGTCTTCCGTGTCGTTATCTACAGTCCTGCTAAGTCCATTTGTGATTGTACAATTTGGATAAGCCTTATATTTCACATCTCCGTCCTCATTCAGGATTTTAGCTGTAACACATGCCACTGCATGTAAAGAGCTTTGTCCGTATGCCACGATTCCATCTTTCAGGTCTTTCCTGCTCATCCCATGCATATCAACAATCATGTCCTGTGGTGTGTATGCCGAAAATTTCAGTGTTCCTGATCCCGTTCCTTTTGTTCTTGTTTTTATTACTTTAGAGCCGCATTTTTTCTGTACGGTCTTGCTCGTAAGCTCCTCTTCCAATTTTCCCACGCATTTCAGAATATCTGCTTTTTCCGCCGGAGATATTCTGATTCCCAGCTCTGCAATTTCATATTCTGAAAAATCCACATTTGTGATTCCTGCCATTATATTTCCTCCAATCTTTTTACTAATTCGTCTATAACTTCATTTACAATTTTGTCTTCGCTTGCATTTGCCCCGTCGAACATGAACTGCTGATTTCCAAAATGATGCTGCGTATTCGATCCATCATCTGGGAAATACAGATAGTGATACGGTCCTTTTGTTTTTACGATTACTGCGAGGTTCTCTTCCTTGAGCGTGAATGGATCTGTCTGTGAAGCAGCCGTTTTCTTTCCGTTCCACGTTCTTCCGGATACAGGGAGAATCTTCTGAATGTTCTCTTTGATGATCCGTCCTCCTTCTGTGTGGAGGTAATCATTAATAATCCTCTCTGCCACCGCCCCGTCAGAAAACTTGGAAATCGCATCTACAACACGTTCGAATTCTTTGGCGTCTAAATAGAAATAGCTCATACCCTGCACCTTTTTTCTACTTTGGAAAATTCCATGGTCGCAATTTCAACCATTGTCTCACCGGATTTTTCTACATAATCATAAGTTGTCTCTGTATTTGACTGTTTGAACCCCAGCTTTTTCATAGCTTGCAATATATTTTCTTCCATTCCTTCTGGAATTTCCTCTTCTTTTACAATCGCTACAAAATATCGGATATTTTCACCAGCGCCACTTTCTGTCTTTCCTTTTCTTCTGCGTCCATACACGATGCAGTCCCAGTTGTTCCGGTTCTGGAATCTCCCTATTCCATAGAATACTTTAGGTTCTATCCCCTGTAAGGCTTCTTTGATTTTTTTATTCAATCTTTCTCACCTCTTCCAGATAAAAATACAATTCCTGTTCCGCTTTCGACCTGTCGATGTAGATAATCGCATAGATCGTGTCTCCTATTACCACGTTTCTTGAGCTGTCCATGTTTCCGTCATCCGGAGTGGCGATTTTAAGCGATAATGTTGTTCCTAACTGTTGCGCAAATTCTACGTCCTGCTGCCGGTTCGACTTTTCCGTATAATACAGAAAGCCCAGATATTCTAAATCATCCAGGCTTTTTACATTGCTCTCTGGGTCTTTTTTTCTGTAGAGCTCTGCAATTCCATCACTGTAGCTCTTCTGTTTCTTCCTTGCCATATTTCACCTCGTATCTGTGCCTCTGTGTCAAGATTTCCCGTCTATAATTCACAGTGAATTCATTTGCCTGATTGCTCCAACGATACAGGCAATACTCTAAAAATAATCCTCGTGTCTGTCCTGGTTCCACAAGATCAATCTCATCCACTTCTCTTATTCCAAGCAGATGCAAGATTACAGGGATTGCATCTTCTACAATCCCTGTAATCTGATTATCCGTTTCTTCTTTTTTCCAGCTTATTTTACATTTATTTTTTGCCAGAGTAATAAGTTTTTCTTTCTGTTCTTTCGTCATATCTCTTACGCTGTTAATGCATCAGCGTCATTTCTGACTACAAAATAAGCAGGATCCAGCGCTGAGATATCCAGCACAATTGCGACCGTATTATCCCAAGGGCGTCCATTTCCATGCATTTTAATTTTGTAGACTCTCGCATCTTCGATGAATTTTACAGAATCGTCTTTTTCGATGTTTCCGTCTTTGTTTCCTCCGATTCCCATGAAATACTCTTCCGGCAGGCAGAGGATAGCCTGACCTGTCTTGACCTCATTCGATCTTACGACCTCTGTTGGGAACGGGAATAAGTCTTTCGCATAAGTTCCCGCTGCTGTCATGACCGTTGTTGCCGGCATAATTTTGGTCAGATAATCAATCTGGTTGCAGATCAGGAGTACTTCGTCAAATGCTCTAAGTCTTCCGCTTTCTGTCGTTGCAAGCTTTGCCACGACCGGACCGTATTCTTTCGGCATGAAGCTTGTAACCTTAATCGGTGTCTTCTCCGGATATCCGGTAGAAGAATTAAAATCTACACCCTCGTGGATATCTCTGTTCAATCCGATCGGCTCATTTTTTCCTGATCCGCAAATGATTGCTTTCTCCAGTGCCACGTAAAGTGCCTCTTTGAGAATTGTTCTGATGTAATTATCAAGATAGGTAGGTCCTAAGTCTAGCATATCCTGTGGAATAACCGCGTAAGCACTTAACTTATACAAAGTCACTTCAATTTCTTTGAAGCCTGATGTGATCTGCTGCTTAATTTCATCGTTGATATTTCCCCACGCTGCGCTCTGTTTTGTATGGTCATTCAAGATCCATCTGGTCAGATACTTCACGTTCTGGAACGTAATTTTATTTAAAAGCGGGTGTTCCTCTGTTAATTCTCTGTAGACATCCTCGATGATCGTCTCCGGCATTCCGCCATTTGTTGTAATGAGATCCGTGAATGCCTGCCGTGCGTTACTCTCTTTTTCTGCTTTTACGAGCTTCTGATAGAACTCTGTCTCTTCTGTAGTCAGCATTCTATATCCGCGCTGTGCAAGCACCTTCTGATTGGTGTTGTACATCTCGCAATCTGTTTTTACCTTTTCTGAAATAGAATTGATGACCTGCTGCCACGCCTTTCCCGCTCCTTCTACATCTCCGCTCTGGAGTGCCTTCTGAAGTGCTGCTACTGCTTCTTTCTGTGCTACATCTGCTACGTTTCCTAACATCTTTTTTCCTCCTATAATGAAAACATATTGAAAAACGTCTCCATAGAGACATCGTCTTCCTGTTCTTCCGGTTTTACCAGTTCTTCAAATTCTTTTAGCTGGTCTGCAAAATTGGACTGCTTGATCTTGTCTTTCATCTCATTGATTTTTTTTGTTGACTGCATCGCTTCATCTACTGCTATAGATGTGCGTCCGGCAATCTCATCAATGACTCCAAGCTCAAGAGCATCATCTGGGCCAAGAAGTGTCTCCTTGTCCATGACTTCTTTTATCTTTTCTTCTGTGACTTTGCCTTCGCATCTCTGCACGAACAAGGCTCTGGAAGCTTTCATCCAAGCGTCAAGCTTGTCTGCCTCGTTTCTGAGATCATCCGCGCTTCCGACTGCTACCGTCCACATGTTGTGGAGGATCATTCCAGTTCCCTCGCCCATGACCCTGTGATCACATGCCTGTAAGATTGTGGCTGCAATGCTGTTTGCCACTCCGTCTACATAACCAGTCTTATAAGCTTTGCACCGCTTTAACTGCGTAAAAATAGCGGTTCCTTCTTTTACTGAACCGCCATCTGAATTGATATATAATTCAATTGTATCTCCATCTCCGACCTGTTCTAAGATTTCCTGGAAATGTTTTGCCGATGTCTCTGCGTCATCGTACTTGTACGTTTCCCAATTGAAATCTCCTTTCGCCTTTACTTCATCGTACAGATATATCTTATGTACTGTTCCGACTTTTTGGTATGCATAGCAAATTCCTCCGATTTTACCCATCATTCTCACCTCCTTCCACATTTTTCGTTGCATCTTCCACATTTTGGAAGTTCTTTGTAATTCTGTACTGCTTGCTCCATTCTGTATCTAATGGCATCAGTTCCAACTCCTCTCTTACTTCATCTGTGTTCAATACCGCTGATCCAACAATCTTTTCTACATTTGCCGCAGAATCAAACAGGTCTCTGTGTTTGATTCTTCCGCTGTAGCATTTGTAATAATTACCTTTTGTGTATTCATAGGCTGTCGCTCTTTTGTTTAGGACCTCCGATATTGTGTTTGCCAACGGGTCAACTGCAAATGTCAGAAAAATATCTAATACATCTTTTACATTCGTGACGCTTCCGAGCATCATGGAAGCTGGGATTTTGAATGCCTGTCCCACGACCTCAAAAATGTCTTTTCTGATGCTAATAAAATCTTCTGATGATTTTTGCGGTTTGTTCGACGACTCTTCTGTTAATTCCTCTCCTTCATACTCCACATAGGTCGCATATTCATTTTCCATGTAAGCTTTAATGTTTTTTGAGATAATCTCCGAAAAATCTTTTGCAAATTCTTCGTCTCCTGCCTTCAGCGAATTTACTTTAAACTTGAACTTTCGTCCGTTCGTATCTCGGAATGTTCTTGCCGCTGTCTCCAGCAGCTTCCCGTATTCCTGGTACATTCCGTCTATCAGTCCTTTTACGCATTCATCTTCCATCTTGAACAGATATACTTCCTGTGCTGTGAATATTTTATTCAACTGCAATCCTCCGGCCAGCACCACTCCACCGTATATATTTCCCAGTATTGGCCGTTCCTCTAGCACTGAAAAATCCTCTGCACAGTGTAACTCGCCGTTGATTTCTACTACCAGCGCGCCTTTCTCTTCGCGGATCATCTTCCGGATTACCTTGTGCCAGAAGTAATTGCTATTTTCATTTTTGTTCGGCGACACATTTAGCAGATAATAGTCTTCATTTTTCACCGGCTTTCCCTTCGAAAAAACGCGCATCTCACACATGCTGATTGCATTCGCAAGATATGACTGTGCGGTGTATATTGCCAGTTCCTCGTAATAGATTGTTGCCGGGATATCTATCACTACTGTCTGTTCTGAACTTATTTTTATTTTTCCAATCCACTTCGACAAGTAATTTCCTAATCCCACATTTTGCCTCCTAACATACTGTGTTTATCCTCCTTCGTCCAGTTACTGGGCGCTGCTTTATAATATCCTCCCATGTCATTGCTGCTACCCATGCCATTGCTCCATCTGTTTTTCTGGATCTTGGCTCTATTTTTTGATAGTCAACATTCCCTTTTTTGTCTGTGACTGCCTTGACGTTCCACACGTACCAGCGCATAATCGGGCATGTTCCCCATGCGATCAATTCTTTCGATAGCACGTATCCGATTACCGGCGCAACTTTCATGATGTCGCTCGGTCTGATCAGCTTCAGGTTTTTCTTCTCATAAGAAAATCCTATCTTTTTCAACTCATCTCGGAATAACGTTTGTCTGAAATTGTCCATTACCACTCCTTCTATGATGTATAATTTCGCCATTTCTTTTAGCCACTCTACGATTAACTTTGGTGATATTTCTACATCATTTACCATGGTTAATACTCCCGCTTCTTCCGCTTCTTTTAGTGGATAACGGATTCTTGGCAAATCTCTTGATTTTGTGCATACCCATGTATGATGCAGCCAGTATCTTTGGTCACCTACCTTGAACAGAAGTCCTGCTACTACAAAGTCATCTGTTTTCGAAAAGTCAATTCCGGCTACGCAAGAATATCCTTTTAAGTTCGGAAGCTCCCGCGTTGCTTTCACCAGATTATTCCAATCCGTCACGCAATACTGCGTTTCTCCAGGCGGCCTGTTCATTCGTTTTGTCATAAAGGCTGTGTGAGTAACTGGATCTCTTTTGTAATCCACATACTCCAATTTCATTTCATAAAGCAGGTTTGGAAAGAATCGTAGTGATGGATTTGCTTTGTTCCACATTTTTTCTGTGTGTACTTCTTCCGGATCATCTAGCCAGCAAATGAAAGGTAGTGTTCCGTTATCCGGCAATTCTCCCTTTAAAATCTCCAGGCATGTATCTATCAACTGATCCAGCGGACCGTCTCTTACGTCTCCCTGTGTTGTGATGATTGTTCTTCGCGGAAACTGCTTTTTTCCAAGTCCTCCGGTAGCTACCTCTATCAATTTGTAATTTTCGTAAGCGTGATACTCATCAAAATCAACCTTCCCTGGGCGTCCTCCATCTTTTGTCCCCGGAGCTCGTGTATGATATTTTAGTTTTGACCCTGTATTTATGTTTGTGATACACTCCAAATTCCATTTAAAATAGTTTTTGAAATAATCTTTTTTATCTTCCAGAATATTGTAAATATCTTCAAATGTCGCTTTTGCCTGATCTTCTGATGTCGCGAACATGTCTATGTGATAATATTTCACGCCATTGATCGGTGTCATCAATGCAAAATCTTCAAATGCAAGATATCCATTTTTCCCAGCCCCTCTTCCCACCAAAATTACAAGTACAGGAAAGCGTAATTGTCCGTCTCTCCTGTATACGCAATTGTGAAGTGCAAAGCAAAATTGTTCCCACGGCAATAACTTATATGGGAAATGCTTTTTTAATCCCAGATATCTTTCTAATTGCTTTTCGTCTACATATACGTCTTCCTCCGCAAATACTTTTTCCACAAAGTCGCAAAGAAGCAGTTGCTCTTTGCACACAACTGCTTCATCACTTCGCACGAATGCGATGTATTCATCTATCTGCTTACAGATCTTCATCTATCATTTCATTTCCAGTCGGTTCATCAGTCGTCAACCCCATTTCTTTCAGGAGCTGAAGCATCTGCTTTTCCACCGCTACCAAATCCTTTACAGATTGGTTCTGTTTAATGATCGGATATCCATTCGCGGAGGTTGTCTCATAGGCTACTCCCCTCTCTTTTACATCTTTTTGGAGGTCTTTTTTTATATCATATAGCGACATATAGTCATAAATAAGATCCATAAAATGAGCTACATTCGCGCCTTTTGCTTCTAGCTGCTTTATTAGCGAAGCCTTAATTTGCGCCTTTGTCGGCTTTTTTGTCTTTTCCATCTTGACACCAACTTTTTTATTTTTTATCATGCGCGACTCAGCGCGGTTTAGTCTTGCCCCCTACCCGTTGTAAGCTCCCCCACGAAAATTAGGGTATATGGGGGTAGGGGGGGGCTGTTTTAGTGAAAAAAATCTCGCTGTACATGCCAATCACATCATCAAATACCAGGAATCGGTTGCAACATGACGTTCGCACCTCTGCCACTCGGTGTGGTGAGCTTCCAAACACTCTGTCATACTTGTATTCAATTGCTCTCCTGTATCCGTGTCCAGTGAACACGACATAGTCTCCAACTTTTACCAACGTTCTTCGTTCACCTGTTTCTTTTTCTTATACTTCATTCGTTCATGTGCTCTATCGTGGCAGTCGTGGCAGAGCGGCACAAGGTTCCTGTATCTCTGCCCTCTGTAGTCATAGTACTCACACAGCGCAAGCTCTGGGTGCTTCTTAACATACTGTATGTGATGTACCTCTTCTGCTTTGGATATGATTCCCTTTTCTCTGCACCATAGGCATTCATTGTGGAATTCCTTCAGGACTTTCTCTTTCAGCTCCTTCCACTCTCTGCTCTTATAAAATCTATACAGCTTATCTTCCGCTATCAATTGTCTTATCTTTTCTTTCGTCCACTCTGCCATATTCTTTTGCGACGTCGCACAATTGCAGGAGCGGGAATCGAACCCGCTTCCTCCGGCTACTAACACCGGTGTGCTTGCCTTTCGCACCCTCCTGCTACATTATTCTACAATCACACTTTCTCTTTTCCGCAAAGAGAATTACCTTGTTCCTGTTCATATATGTGCAAGCATAATGATATTCCTTTCCATCATTGGTAATAATCCTTTTGCAATATTCGCATTCCTTGCACTTCGGTATCTTTCTATCAGCTTTTCTTTTGTTCCTGGTGTACCCAGGACACCCTTCCTCTGCCGGACAGTGCTGCCCTTTCTTGAGCTGGTAATAATATTTACAGCATGTATTTTTACATGTAACTAGCATATTCCCTCCACATAGAAAAGCACCCGGATAATTCCGAGTGCTTTTCTATTATTCATGATTTACTTCGTTGATAAACTCTTTCATCATAATCGTTAATTGGTTTGACTGGCTTACCCCAGCTTTCTCACAGGCCTCTGCAAATGCTTCCACCGTCTCCCGCTTTAACTTATACGACTTTGACATAAGTCCAACTTTCTTTGCATACTTCTCTGTTGCAATCGTCTGTTTTGTTGGCTTTCCCTTCGGCATGTTTCTTATCCTCTCTTCTTTGTGAAATAAATAATCAGTTTTACAATTCCAATTACGATAAAAAACAGTCCTAAAAATTCCAATGCTTTCATTTACTTTTGTGAGCAACCGTGCTATATTGTGTTCAAGAGAAGGGCTTTCGCCCCTCTCCCCCATTAAAGTTTTTTTCTTAGTTAAGTATTTTGCTAAGAATTAGTAGGATAATTCCTACTACCAAGTCCGTAAGTGCACCGACCAGCCAAGTCTTAAATGTGCTTTCGGACTTTTCTTTTTTTATCTTTCGTTTTCGATCGCTCAACTCTTTCACCTCCTTACAAGTATATATTATCATATGGTGTACCATATGTCAATACTTTTTCTGAGGTTTTAGTTAAAATGGCAGCAATCAATTGACTGCTGCCACTGTTCATTCTCTTCTGTTGTTCTCTTCCATTCTTTTTTATCAGAGCGTGATTAGGCCACGCTCTGATGTGTGAAATTCTAAGGAGTCCTTTGTGATTCGTCTGATCTCATCTTTTGGACGCTATCATATTAACACGAAATACTGTCCCGTGATTGGTGATGTTTTATATTTTTTGATCTAACAGCCAATAGAATTTTCTTCTGGTTCTGTAATACTTCTGATCTCCGCATGGCATACCTTTGGTATCTCTCAGATACCGATATGTAGCATAATCGCTGGTGACTCCTTCCAGTATCCACTGATATAACTCAGCATCTGTCTCAACGGCAGTCTGCTCAATGGTCTTACATTTCTGTTCGAGTTCCATGCGTTTGATTGCTAGCTGTTCTGTGGCGCTTCCTTGTGGTGGGCTTCCTTGTCCTTCCTTGCCATACTCAATTGCCTTGACGGTATCTGTGAGCGCGGCAAGCTCTCTTCTCCATTCCTGATACTGCATACAGTGATGCTTGAGTTCCAGGAATCTGTGCTTGGAGATATTATATTTCTTTTCATTAATTGGTCTTGTGTCCGGCATATATCCTCCTACGCTGTTCTTCTCCGTACATCTCTCATTGCCTCCGGGCTGATCTGTGCATAATAGCGGCTTGTTACAGTCGGATTGGCGTGTCCCATCACTTCCTGAATGATTCCAATGTCTGTTCCTTTGTCCTTGAGATTGACTCCCAGAGTCTTTCTGAGCTTGTGTGGATAGACTTTGCAGTCCATATTCTTGCCTACTTCCTTCATGGCGTTTCTGATGCCACTCTTCTTTAGACGGTTATATGGCGCCTTGTCCCACACGAACAGTGCTTCATTGTCATCGGTGCGACTGTCCAAGTATTTCTTCAGGTGGTACCTGGCTACTTCATCCAGATACAGCAGACGATACTTGTAAGACTTCTCGCTCATAATCATGATGTCTCCAGTCGCCCAGTCTACGTGATCGATGTTAATCTGTGGAATTTCTCCAACGCGTGCTCCGGTACTTCTGAGCACTTCGATGATGGCTCTGTCTCTCAGAGAGACGCAACCCTCCCGGAGCTGTTCGATCTGTGCTGGCCGGAAGTAATCAATTGGCTTTATTACTTCCTTCATCGGCTCCGTAGCCTCCACCGGATTATAGCTCATGAACTTTTCTTTGCGCATCCATGTGAAAAAGGCTGATAAGTATCGGCGTTCGTTGTTGCAGGTGGACGCCTGATTCTTCTTGCCTCCTGCTGCCACGTTCCGCTTCTCATACCAGTCGAGATAACTGTCAATGTCAATTTCGTCCATTTTGTTAAGTGGCTTTTCAATGACACTGGTAAGACGCATAATGGCATCACGGTACTGAGCCTTTGTCTCTGGACGTAAGTTCTTTTTCTTGATCATCATGAGGCTGATGTAATAACGGTTCTGTTCTTCGGTCGATGTCCGTATTTCTGCCGGAAGATTGGTAATCTCTTCCATGTTCACAGCTACTAATTGTTTTTCAATGACTTTTTGCATGATATCTAAGGTCGTGTTGTCTACATATCCGGACATCTCGAAGATGATATTATTAATAATTTCGGTTTTGATACTGGCATTATACATAATAGTCCTCCTTGTTTCCTAAGAGGCATTATGGTATAATGCTCTTAGGTGAATGAACAGTAGATATAGTGTCTTGCCGGACGGTCTACTGTTTATTTTTTTTATTGTCAATGTTCACTCACCCTTGACTGCTGCCACAGTTGTTATACTCTTTTTTGGAATTTTTCAAGCATTCTTGCTTTCCAGCCTTCCGGCTGTTCTTCTGGCTGTTCCTGTTTTTCTCTATTGTATAAAAATGATTTTATTTCCCGTTTACACTCTCCACAGTAGCATCTGGCTTTTACCGCGCCTGCTTCAAATGCTGTTGCCAACGCATCTACTGTGCCAAGTATACTTACGCTCTCAGCTGTGATTGCCACTCTGTATATGGTTCCGTCTACGATTGCTTTTCCGCAACGGTCACAATAATGTGCTATCATTTTGTACCTCCTAATAATTCCGGATTGTCATAGATATTACCGATAACCTTCATTTCGCATCTTTTGACATATTGATGATTTAATGGCATTGGATAGCAAAATGGCTCACACCTACTGATTGCGTCTGTTGGAATCACTTCATAATGCCAGCCAATCGCGGTATCGACTGCTTGCTCTGTTATGATGTCAATTACACGGAATTCTCCAAACACTGCCTTTACAAGATCGTCCGGGTTGCCGTGACACATCAGAATATCATTCTCCCATATTTTCTTTCCATTCTTGTCAGTCAATCCTGTGTACTGGCAAATGGTATCTTCGTCAATCAGAAATTCGCCCTCAAGGCTTTTATCATTGATATAATTCTTGTCACTAAGATAGCCGTGCATCCATCTTCCATTAAGATACTCGTTACTATCCATTGCATGGATATGTTTTGCTCTAAAAAGTATTTCTCTCTCCATCTTACGCTCTTTTAACCTCCTTTCTGTCCACTTTATTCTTCGTTATCTTTCATCCAATCATATAACTTTTCAATACATTCATCGCACAGGTCGTATTCTTCATCTATAAATCCTTTTTCGTTTATTGTTGCAATTGTACTTACGATTCCGTTCCTGGTTTCCTTTGTTTTACACTTTTCGTTCTTCTCGTATATTGCTCCACATCTATCGCATTTTTTTACTTTCATCTTTTTACTCCTCTCCTTATAGTTGTTAGCAAGTCTTCCACTCCCTGGACGTATCCTTCGTGGTATTTGTTGACTTCTTTTATTTGCTGATTACATCTTCTACCAGCTTCACTCTGTAACCTGTTTGCCTGTTCTTCTATTTCGTCATATTCTTTCTTGTCCATTGCAGCCTCCTAAATCTTATCTCCTATAAGCTTTTCTGTTATTTTCATGTATAGGTCTTTGTATATATCTCTTTCTGCTGTGGCTTTGATGATTTCATCCGTGTTTTCTGGTTGCGATAATTGCTTTTCTAATTCCTGTTGTTTATCAATTTCTTCCTTGATCCTATTTCGGAGTTCTTCGTTTATTCTCTTCGCCTCGCTCAGAGAATCTGTCAGCTCTTTCAGTTTTTTTGCCATAGTGTTGTCGCTTTCTGTGATTCCGAGTGAGATGGATAACCCCTTGTTAATCTTCTCTATTTCCTCGTCCGTGCAGGTGCGTATGAATCCGTCAATTCTGTCTTTGCTGACACTCACAACCTGCTCACAGAGCGCCGTAGATGGTAGATGGCATCTTACTTTTGCGTGTGTTGGCAGTGATTCATTTGGCTTTTCTACCAGATATGCCACTTCTACCATGTTCTGGCTTTCGTTAATGTCGTTGTTCGACACGATAACCGCCGGTCTACCTGTGTCCTGATTTATTTTTTTGATGTAGAATATGTCTCCTCTATATATTTCCATTGTTTTTTTTGCTCCCTTCTCTGTATTTTTGATAGCTTGAAATGCTGTTGGATCGTAATAACCGGCTCCATTTCTTTTTGCACTGTCCATATTCCCCTCTCCTATTTTCCTGATCTGAGCATGTAGAACAGTAATTCTGTTATTGATCGTTTTCTTGGTCCTGGTGTGCAAGGAATTATTTTATGCAATCTCCACTCTCCAGCCATTGTTGCTTTTGTAAGTGGTGTAGGATTTTCAAATTCGTCCCACTCTTTTCTGCTTTCTGGAATCGCTACCATGATTCCGTAGTACCTAGATGATTCCGGGTTACATTCCCTGATGTGTTCTAAAAGCTTTCCTGAATTTCTGTCTGCGATTAAATCCTTGTAACACTCCATTGTTGTTACGATGTAATTTTGCTCACCAAGGAAATTCAGTCCGTTTCCGCTGTAGATATCTTCCCGGCAACTCTTAATTTCGTAACAGATGAATTGTCCTTTTTCGATTGCTCCTACGGAGCATTGGTTTGGTGGCATGAACTGCATGAAATCTACTCTTTTTACGTTCGTGCTTCCATAATCGATACTGACTTCTGATGCCCAGTATTTGCCTATTCCTTGTAATTTCTTTGTTATCAGCAGATTACTTAAAAAACTAGTTACCATTTTCCTGTTCATTTTCTACTCCTTATATGGTTCTGGAAGTGGTCTCCATGCTTCTACGACTATTCCGAAGTCTTCACATGGCATATCTTCGCTAAGATAGAATGTTTCTCCAATATCGTCTTCTTCGTATTTTCCGACGCTTGGAGCGTCAAAGCCTTCGCATGATATCAATACATATTCTCCAGTTTTCGGCAATCTTTCACTGCACGGAATCCATCTTGTCTCTTCTTCTACGTCCTGCTCTTTTTCCTCGCATTCTATAACTGCAAAATGAAAGTCGCATTCGTTACATACTACGGTTCCATCTCCATAGTATGCGTTTATTCCCAGCGCCCCTCCGCATAATGGACAGTAGTTTGTTCTACTATTGTCTGCAATTCCACATATATATCCTTGCATTTTTTTCTCCTTTCTTAACTTGGTTTTTCCTTCATTGGCTTGCCTTTTTCGTAGACGGTGCAATTATCTGCCGTGCAGTAATGACTTCTGGAAAATTTGTGGAATGCTCCGTAATTACAGAAGCTGACGGGATATCTTGCACGCCATTTACAGGTCTTGCATTTTTTTCTGTCACCGTTCGAGCCTTTTGGTTCTTCTTTGGGTTTTGGCTTTGGTTTCCGTGGCTTTCTCTGTGTTGGGTCTCCGCCCTCTCTTCGAATTCCGACTAATCCGTCTGCCGTAATTCTGTATTGTACCTGCGTCTGGGTTAGGCCCATCTTTTCGGCTATCTTTCTATTGGTCAGTCCCTGTTCTACTAGGGACCTTAATAGCTCTTTGTCATATTCTTTCATGCAGCCATCTCCTTTCTCGCTTTCCGGAATAACTTGGCTTTCTCAGCATGGTACCGGATCAGTTCCTCAACTGCTGCCATCTGCGCCTCTTCTACCTGGTGTTGTTCATAGATTTTCAAATCTATGCCCCACTCTTCACCGCCTTCGTAGAGAATCCACCGGAAGTTTTTGTATACGATATAGGCAAGCTTTTTCCCTCCATCTACAAGGTCAATCTGTGTCATGCTTTCCCGGATCCACTTCATAGCATTTCCTCCATATCCTCTGCGCGTCCTTCCCATTTATCTGCTTGTCTCTTGCAGTAATCTATAATGGTCTCAACTGCTGCCATCTGTACCGGCTCAATGTCTAATTTCCCGAAGTCTTCCATTTCTCCAATACATGAAAGTCTTGGAAATAGGCTCATCCGATACCACAAGAACCAGCATAATTCCGCTTCGTCCCAGGTTAATTCTGCGATTTTCTCGTCTTCTTGATATAATTCCAGACATTCGTCCGATTTAATGGTCCACATTTCTTTCTGCGCCTCCTTGCTACTATCATCTTGTTCCGGTCATCGATGTAATAATCTGCATAGACCTTCCGACAGTTGTTCTTGTATTTGTTCTTATTTTCTGGAATATTGTCATTGACTGCGTCAAACTCCAATCCGTTCGCCCTGCAGTATATGACTGCTTCCTGCAATAGATCTCCCTCCCTGCATGTCCAGAGTATAATTTTATCTCCGGACTGCTGCCGTTTAATCAGGAACTGGAATAATTCTGTATTGGGTTCTCCCAGTTTCGGATATTCTGCTGTATTTAATGTGCCGTCGAAATCTACGGCATATATTTTGTTCATGTGTCTCCTTTCTCCTCCGGCTCCACCGGCCGGAGGGAATCTATGGTTAATAGTGACTGTGATACACTATTGGTGCTGTAGTTTTCTTACTCTTTTTACCGGTAATACGACAAATACTCCCGTGTCTTCCAGGTATACTGTGACTGTATCTGCCAGATGTTCTTTCTCGAACACGATTCCCAGCCTCTCTTTCTCTTCTCCCATCGGAATGCACTTCACATATTCACCCTTATAGAAATCTCGGGAGCTTTTGTCTTTCCTAAGGTTAGAGGTAATTTTTGTAGGCAATATTCATCCACTCCTCTCGTGTGTGATCCTGTTCGTATGCTTCCTGTAGATAGGCGCATAACCTTTCACGGGTTGCACGGCAATTATGTACAGCGTCTTTGCCTTCCTTGTGGTGTCTCCGGCACAAATATACTTTTAAACCATTCTCTTCGCTTCTGGTGCGTCCTCCGCCTCCAAATACTACATGGTGGCATTCTGTGTACTGATAATTCCAGTTGCCTTCTTCCTTGGCACACAGGTAGCAAATACCCGGATATGTTTCTACGATTGGCTCCGGGTGGTGCTTTCGTTTCTTTTTTTTCTGTGGTTTGGGATACATCAATTCGCACATTGCTCTACGCATTCAATCTCCTCTCCGTTCTTATCCACTTCCGCCTCGAGCAATTCTGTCCAGAATTCCTCTTTTCCCAGTGCTGCAAAACTTACACCTCGCATGGAACGCATTTTCTTATCCATAACTTTCGCCATATACTCTGCTGCTTCCTGCGCTGGGATTGATGCCATGTATAATCTTCTCGTGGCGTAAGCCCTTTTGATTTCTTCCTCTTCCGTAATCTCTGCCGGCACTTCCATGTTATCCGGACAATATTCCGGAAAATCCTTCGTGATTTCGGTCTGTCCCGGAATCTGTTCTTCCGGTTCTTTCTTGACTTCCTGTGCCGGCTCTTTCGGCGGTTCTTTTTTTACTTCCGATTTCTTCGGAGCTTCTGTCTTTACTGAAGCTGGCGCCTTTTTCTCCGGTTTCTTTTCCGGTATTTTTTCCGCTTCCGGGTATAACGATTCGTCATAGACTCTCTTATACAGGTCGCCTGCTGCCATCTTCAGGTCTTCCGGATACTCCTGGATGAACAATTTCTCAAATCCTTTGGCAAAATCCATATAATCATATTCATGATTTTCTCCATGATTCCGATACGGCATAACCTTGATAGTATGTTCAGTCATCATGACATTGGCATATTCTAAGCGAATCATTTTGAATTTTGTCGGGTTTAAGATAACCAGAAGCTCTCTGGCTATGTCTGATCCATCCGGATCCTTTCGCTCCCAGTCGAGAAGCTTCTGAAATGCTTCTTTTCCGTCTTTAAAATACTCTCTTGCTAATTCCATCATCCAGTCTGTTTCCTGCGGTTCTTCCTGTGCGATGTCGCACAGCTCCATCTGATCATCATAATGTACTTCGGTTTCCCGGATAATCCCTTTTGCCTCCCGGATGTCCTTGACCGTGGCTTCTGTTGATATAGCTTCCTGGATTTCTTCCGGAAGTCCCAACATCTCCGTGAGCTTACTGCTTCCATAGCCTCTCCATCTATCATCAATCTGCGGTGAGAATCCTCCGATACTGTATTTTGTGTTGATGTCCATGAAGCGGCTTGCCGTGGAACGCCCTATTCCAAATGTGTCCTTGGCATATTCCCAGATATTTCTGTATCCTGCCTGCTTATACAGCTCGTCCTGTTCTGTCTTTTTTAGATAGAATCCCACCGATATAAAGCTCTCTGCTATATCGTTTAATAGTGCTTTTATGATTATCGTCATCTCGTCCAATGACTCGGTTACTCTTATTTCATCCATATTATCCCGCCTTTCTCATTTGAATCCGCTTTTTGAATGTATTCATAAACTTTTTTACATCTTCTCCCGGATCTTTATTGTACTTCCCACGCACCTGGATCACTTCTCCCTCTCTGACCTCGACCGTGTAATAACTCTCTTCCGGTTCTTCCTTTTTTCTGATAAAAAGAATACAGGTCTCTCCGGATACCATTCTGTCTATATAAGTCGCTACACAATGGTGCTGGTTCTGCCCTTCCTGCCTGATTTCTCTTACTCTTTTTGGTAATCTGATGAAGAAATCTTCTGTCTCCATTTCATAATTTTCCCAGCCGTTTTTCTGAATGGTTTTCCGGAAATCGGCATCTTTTTCATCGTCTTTTTTCTTTGCCAACTCTTCTTCTCTTTCTCTTTTTTCTTCTACAAACTGATCGTGGCGTTCTTTCAAGTTTTTCGGATACAATATCCATGGATCTCTTAAGTTGTATCCGAGTCCTGCTGCCATCTGAAGATAGTCGTGATAGTCGGTATAGTCTACAGCTTCTTCCGCTGTATCCCACTTTTTACTTGATTCTACATTTTCCCTTATGTATCGGAGCATCTTGTGAGGTGTTGAGTACTTCATGTATATGGCAAAATTCCTATATATTTTTGACATTTCCTGTATCTGTTCCCACGTCGCCCAGACTCCCGCGTCCTGGCATTCCCAGACTTTTTCGTATTCTCGCCAGCTTATATCTTTGTTTTTTATCAAGTTGTAATATTCGCCTTTTAGATCAAGTACTTTTTTCACTTTTGTCTCTCCTAATTCCATCGGAGAGTGGTTTCCATTATTAATTGCGCTTTCGGCCAGGTTGTAGAACCCTGCTTTTGTAAGCTTTTCAACACCCGGATATTCCAATGCTCTTTCAATATAACTTGCTTGATAGAACCATCTTCTTGTCTTAGCAAATTCTGGAAGTCCGGAGTATTCCAGCCGGCTCCCTTTCAGGATCCTTTTTAGGTTTCTCGGATATAGTGCCGCTTTTTCCTCTTCTTTTAGACCGTAGTAATAGCAAGCATTTCTTTCGTATCCATCGCACCACCTGATCATGCTGGTCTGTTTATACCTTCCAAGATGATATGTGCCGCGCTTTCTCCAGTTTTCGTCGTAGATGATCCGAATGTATTCCCATGCGTTAAATCCTGTTCTTTTTCCCTGTTTGATTTCCTGGATTGTTTTGAAAAATCGAAATACAAAGCCTCTCTTGGTCTTTTGTATTAGTGCTGCGCCTGCTCTATCTACGATTCGCCCACTTTTTTTGTACGTCCTATATGTAACCTCTCTCTTGCATTTTGGACATCTTCCGGTTTTTCCATATCTTGGCTTTTCTAGCTTCTGATATGCTCCGCAACAGGTACATAGCCCGATGTTTTTTCCGGACTCGTAGAACATATATTGCGGTACAGCATCTTTTTTTATCCAGTCTTCGAAATCTTTTGGAATATCCGGAATGACAGACATTTCGTCGTCTATTCTGTCTATTTCTTTCCGGTTTTTCTCGTGCTGCTGCCACCTTTGTATCATTGCGTTCACTGTCTTTTCTCCGTTGTCCGTGAATTTTTCGATAATCTTCCTGTCTTTTTCCGGTATCCAGTACTTGCTTAATGCTCTGCATTCAACTTGGTTCCAACCTTCCATGAAATTCAGGTTTTCAATTGTGGCTGTCCGCCACTTCTCGCAGCCGCAATCATAGGTGTCGTGCTTTCCCTCATGCAGAAATATCCTGTATCTTGGCGTTTTTGCGCCGTATAGCAGATCTTTGTACCAGAATGCGTCTACTTCCAGTACGTTTCCCTGCTTTTTTGCCCTGTAGAGTTTTCCGTACCTTGGTCCTTCTTTCGATGCCTTATTGTAAAATTTGTACATTTCCCTCATTTTGGCGCATTCGATCATTTCTTTTGTCGGCTTCATCACCGGAAGCTTTAATAATTCGCTTTTTTTCATTTTTATGCCTCCAGGAAGTAATCTCTCGCCCACTCAAATACTGTCATGTCTGCCACATAATGTTTTCCGGTATCCTTCTGGATCTTTTTGCAATTGTCCTCAATCAGTTTCATGCAGTTTTTTACAGATTTTGTGCGGCGTCGCACACACGCCGCAAAGTGCTCGTCTGTGCACTGGCTTTTTAAGTAGTCCAAGATCGGCTCGACCGGAATCTGATTATTTTTATATCCTGCTGCCTCAATGTCCAACTTTCCCATGGCAGCATTCAGGTTGTCCGTCAGCTCTTTCGACCGCCCCTCTATCATGTCCTGTGCGAAAAACTCCGGAATACCGTTCTCTTTCGCAAGTTCCTTGATTCTTTCGGTATCCCCTTCCTGCAGCAACCCTAACGCACACGCATTAATCTCCTCTATAGAATCCATATTTCCGAAAATATCATACATTCTCTTTATCCTCCTTTGCCATTTTAATCCCATGACTCGCCGTTCCATGAATTAATCTTTCTGCCATTTCCGGCAGCATACCCGTTTCCAGCATTACTTCATACAGATTCTTCGTGATTGCTCTGTATTCATACAAGATGTCCTCTTCGCCTCCTTCGATTTTTGTGTTCGTGCACCTTCCGCTTACCTCGCTTCTAATCATCTTTCTCTCCTTTTTATTTCCGTGTCCAGCCATTCGCTATAGCTGTGTCTTCCTTCTTCTGCTACAACTAACTGCCCTCTTGTACGCACATAGACCTCTTCCCATAACTCTGCGTGCTTGATCGGCTCGCCCTTGGCGTTCAGATAGTTATTGCCCGCCCATTTCTCTAACTGGGTGCCGAGCATGTTCAGGACGAAACGGTCTTCTGTGTGGATATGGACTTCACAGCTCTGATTGAGCCTGTCCAGTGCGTCAGACAGTGACCTTAATGTTGCCTCGTGATATGTACCGAATATATGCCCGAATCCGTGTACAGTTTTCTCTTCTCCGTTCTTTATGCAAGCGACCACGTAACCGTGCCACCTTTCGTCTTTACTAAGGCTGGCGGTACTTTGGGCGAGATAAATATCTACTTTGTACATGCCTGTTCCTCCAGTTCTCTCACCTTGTCTCTTGTAAGCTCTGTTGCGACTAAAATAGCGTAATTTGCAAACTCTTCACACGGTTCAAACTTTAAAATGTCCGGTTTTCCTTCCAGCTCAATCTTCTTGTTGTATACATTGCAATATTCTTCTACACGATAGCGGTCCACCATGTATTTTTTTCTTTCCATATCTGCTTCGATGCGGTCTCTCATGACCATGACCGCTTTTGCGATTGCCATATCTGCCAATGCTCTGGTGTCCAGCACCGGCTCCATGTCATGTTCCTTGTTCCAGGCGTTATATACGCGCCCAAACTCTTTCAAGAGCGTCTCATTCACTTCAACTTTCACTTTAAATCCTCCTGTTCAATCGTATTTGCGTGACTCTTCGGTATTTGTAGCCTGTTTTCGGGTTTATGCCCTCCCAGATGCGTGCTATGTAATAGCCTTTCTTTGGTTTGAATTCTTTCTTCCACCTTACAAGCTTGTCCACGTGAGGCTCTGGGAGTGGCATATTCTTGGAAGTGTTGTAACTGGCTTCCCTGAGTCTTGGTTTTCCCGGTGTGCCGTCAGCTTTTGTCTCTACGGAATGTTCGTCTTTTGTGATATAACTGGCAAGACTGGTGAAATCTTCATCATAGAATTTCGATTTCTTGATTTCTGTCAGCCAAGTACCTCCCTTGGTCCATGCCTTTTCTACGATGCTGGCTGAATCCCCTATCTCATTCACGATCAAGTGGATGTGCCAGGCTCCCTTTGTTCCTCGCTCTATGTTGCGGATCCAGAATAAGGGCTTCCCTCTTTTCTTATATTCCCTTCGTACTTTCCGAAGTGCTTTTTGGAAATCCTCCAAGGCTGACTCCATATCCGGCGGTCTTGCCTCTACCCGGTATGTCCAGGTGAGAAGTAGGTCTCCCGGTGAGAAATAACACAATAACCTCTGACGGCATCTCTTCTCTTTATTCCATTTATTTACCCGGATCATATCTTCCGGTGTTGCTTTTCTTCTTTTTAACCGCTTCCCTCCAGGATCTCCATACTTCCCGTCATGGTATTCTTCTATGTCCAGGATATCTCCCTTTCTGAAACGGTATTCCTTTCTCTTTATAGCCATGGTTAAGTCCTATCTTTAATATCTTAATCAAGATCTGAAAACGGGGCGAAATCCCCGTATTTCCTTGACTTTTCCGTCTCATTCAGCTATACTATAATTGTTTTTAGTAAGCAGAAACTTCTGACGGAATCAGAAGGGTGAAAAAGGAATTTGTTGACGCAAGTTCCTTTTTCTTTTTTTTATTTTGCATGCCTGACCGCCTTGTTGACTATGTAAGCTGCTGTCACGATGATTAATCCAGCCACGATTCTTGTTCCTCCCGGAAGCAATGCCGGACTACTGTTGGTCATGCGGCTTACACCTATCCAGGTGGCTGCCATTCCGATGACTCCGACCGTCTCTGTGACTGCTCTTACTGTCTTACAGATCAACGCCTTTCGCTTGTGCGCTTTAATACCCATTTTTCTTGCACCACCTTCTATACTCAATATCCAGCCTTGCTTCCTGGATCACCGATTCCAATGCCCGAAGCTTGGCTATTTCTGTTCGCCTTCCTACTTGGCAGACTTCCATGCTTTCACAGCATTTTCTCCGCTCCGCCGCGTGTCGGAACAGGATCTCTTCTATTTTTCTCACATCACACCTGCTCTCTGCTGTACCGCTCTCTGCTGCATCTGTATGTCTTTCTGTCTCCATGCTTCAAATGATTCCGTGTCATAGTAATATGGGCTATTCTTAACTTTTGGGTTATCCTGCCAGGCAAATGTCTGCCCTGGGGCTGCGAATGCCCTTCTCAGATATGTCTCTGAGAAGCCCATTTTTATCAAATCTGTTCTGGACATGATCTTCTTTGGGTACTTCATGTTTATCATCTTCTTTCTTTTTCAATTTTTACTTTTTTCATATCTTCCATGAAAAGCTCTGTGAATCTCTTTTCGCACTTCTTACCTATCTCCGATTCTCTATATGTAATTACTTTCCATGCTCTCACGCATCTTTCGTAGAGCTCATTGTAATTCTGGCTATCCTGTTTGATACGTTCATATTCCGCATCAATACTTTTGAATATTTCCTCCAACAATCTATTTATATTCACGCTCTTTCTCACCTCTCTTGCTTCAACAATCTTTTTATCCATCTTCCTTACCTCTCCATCTGTGTTGTATTTGTATTAAAGTTTTTCGAGTAACTCTTTAATTTCATTTCTGAATCCCTTAATACTTTCTACCAGCTCTTCATCATCATTCAGTTTTTCTTCTATGTATTTTTTTATGGTTAGCTGTTCTTTTTCGAGAGCAACTACTTTCCCTCTTAATTCATTCCATTCTTTTTCTGGAATCTCCATCTTCCTCACCTCTCTTTCTCCACCAGAGTTGCATTTTATTGACTTTTCCCCTCTGTTCTCCTATTCTTTTATTACAGGCACTGCCATGCCGAGTATTTATGAAAGGAGCCTTTTATGGAACATCAAATTGATTGGAGTGCTACCGCTGCATGGATTGCTTTGGCTATTTCTATCATTAGTCCTGCAATTACAACAATCCTGGCCAATCGCCATCAGCTTAAGCTCCGTAAACTTGATATTCAGGAAAAACATACTGACGCATATACTTCCGCCCGTTCTATAGCAATTGAGAATTTCATCTCAAATGTCGGAAAATGCCTTGCTTATCCTGAACTTAGCTCTGTCGAAAAATGTGGCGAACATTTTTTTCAGGTGTATGCTTATGTCCCTCAATCCTTATGGACTTCGCTAGATAATCTATATGAAACGATGAACAACAAGCGATGGGCAGAAGCTCGACCACTTTTTAATGAAATATCCAAATCTTTAGCCTGCTTGCTAAAAGAAGAATCGCCACAATTTCCATAATAATTTCCCATATGATGAGAAACTTCCAGCCTGGAGGTTTCTCTTTTATTGCAAGTAATATACATGCAACATCTAATGCTGTTGCTGCAATGAAACAGATAATATTTATGTCTATCTTCCTCGCCTCCTTATGCGCTCTTGTCTTCTTTCTCACGTTCGTTTTCACGAACAATGCTCATTCCTTCAGCTACTCCAAGAAGTCTCTCTTTCTTTGTGTCTGGTAGCTTCGGAACTATCTCTGATAACTTCTGTAGTATTTCTCTTTCTTTTTCTGACATGCTTTTTCACCTCACTCATATCGCTTATATTGACTTTTAACTATAATTCTCCTATCATTTTTATACAGGCTCCAGCCAGAGCTAAATTCAAAGAAAGGAGAATTGTTATGCAAGTTTACAAAATTTCTGACCTACTTAGCAGCTTAAATTCTGCAAGTGAAGAAGGGTTTGAGTATGTTTCTCTCAACATAATCGAAGCCGATGATGATGATCCTGAGCTTGACTATGATAGTTTGTTTTTAGATTATGTTGACGATAAATCGTCAAGTGAAGAAGACATTGTTGACTCTGTTCCTTTGCCTGACGATTATTATCGTTTGGTCTAATTTATTACAATTTCATACTCAAATTTTCCAAAAAGGCGATTCCATTTCCGGATCGTCTTTTTTATTTCTTTTTCGGCCAAATCTTTTTCTCCAGTCGTTACACTTATTACTATTAAATTTTTTCTCTTATGGCTTTTTATTTTTTTCATCCGCTCACCTCCTACTTGTGTGATTTGCTTGTTGTTTTGTGTTTATGAGACAATTATATGTCCTTATCGCACATTTGTCAATATCTTTTTTGTTGATATTCGCACATTTTTCTATTGAATTAATTAGTGTAGTGTGATATGATGAAGTCAGATGAAAGGAGGATATAGATGAACGAACGTATTAGAGCCTTAAGAAAAGCTCTTGGTTTAACTCAAGAAAAATTTGCCGAAAAACTCCATATAAAGCGAAATACTCTTGCTAATTATGAGATAGGTCGCAATGAACCTATAGATGCAGTTGTTACGCTGATCTGTAATACTTTTAACGCAAGTGAAGATTGGCTAAGACATGGAACCGGCGAGATGTTCTCTCCGATGGATCGTCAAGACGAGATTGCTCGTCTCGCTACAGATCTGTTTAAAGGAGAGAACGGATCATTCAAGGAAAGATTAATCCTGGCGCTTGCCAGATTAGATGAGAAAGATTGGGAAGTACTGGAAAAGATTGCTAATGAACTGGCAAAGGAAAAGGACTAGGCTTTTGCCTAGCCCAGTCCCTCAGTCTTACATTAATCTCACGACAATCTTATAGATGAAAGATAATGTTTCTTGATCAGTAATTTTGTCAATGAGTTCATGAATCTTTTTTTGAAATTCATGTTCCATATATGTACCCTCCTTTCGACTATAACAATTTCCGTCCTTTCTGCGCGATGCGCGTGAATTTGAATTTATTATTATTGGTAACATTTTAATTAATTGTCGCCGAAATTCAGGTTAATAGTATTATACTATATTTTTCCTCGTTTGTAACGCAATTAAGAACGTTTGTTTGTTTTTTATATTTTTTTAATATTTGTGTCTCTATAATATAAGACACGCGAATTTATAAAAACTTTCTTGAAAAGAGGGAATCGTCCCAGATGTTGGACACTTATTGAATATCGGATTCGAAAAGGTCCGTAACTTTCAGATGGAGACCTTTTGCAAGCTGCTCCACAGTATCTAAGGTTGGAGATACTTGTCCATTAACGATTCTGTTTATTGTTGATTTGGACACTCCAGTCATGATAGATACCTGGCGCACAGAAAGATTTTTGTCATACATAATTTGTCCCAGTAATACTTTCATAATTGTATTATATATGATAGTCCTTAATAAGTATCATGGGAATTATTGGTATATTCGCCCATGGCGTTTATATATATAAACTTACTTAAACTTCTAGGAAAGAGAGGTACTTTATGAAAAGAAAAATTGTAACACTGATGCTGGTTGCTATGATTGCGATCAATGTAACTGCTTGCGGCGGTTCAAGCTCAGAAAGCTCAAAGAAAACTGAGGCTGCATCAAAAGAAAAGGAGTATGTAGACGATATTACTGCAGTTGCTTCTAATCCAGATTCTTATAATGGTAAATACATTAAGTTTACCGGAATCGTTTCCACCGTCGACTCCAATGATGATATTTACGGCTGTCAGGTATATGTGGATATGGATTACAATAACAGCGTGCTAGTTGAGATTCCAAAATCTATTATGCCTGAGACGCCTAAAACAGATGATCTTATTAATTTTGATGCAAAAATTGAAAAAGCAAAAGACGGCCAGACTGTCATGGGTGTTGATTCCACATGGGCTTACCTTGTAGCCGATTCAGCAGAAAAGACAACTTATCTTGAATCGTTCGGAAAAGCTGATGCAACATGGGAATTTACAGACAAGGTCGCTGAACAAAACGGAATTTCTATCTCTGTTACAAAAGTTGAATTCGCAAAAGATGAGACAAGATTTTATGTCACTGCTACAAACAACTCAGCTGATAAGATGAATATTTGGTCTTCCTCTTCAAAAGTTTTGCAGAACGGTCAGCAGTATGAGCAGATTTATACTTATAATTCCTTTGAAGAATATCCGGAGCTTTCTTCTGAGTTACTTCCTGGAGCATCTTCATCCGGAATACTTTGCTTTGACAAGTTAGATCCTGCTGCTCTTCAGCTTTATGTTGAGGGTTCCAGTGATAATTATGAACTTGAATTCTCACCATTTATTTTTGACTTAGCTCAATAATCAAAAACCGCCCTTGCTGGTTACAAGGACGGTTGATAAATACTATACAGTGTCGACTGTACAATACTCTGTGGCAAGAATATTGTACCACAAATCCTCGGCACCGTATAGGTGTTATTTTTATACCCATTTTTAGGAGGATTGGTTATGGCAAGTAAAAAATACAGCTGTGGAGCTGACGGGTATTATCAGACTAAGGTCTGGGATGGGACGTATAATGCTGATGGGAGTAAACATAGGATCACGCTTCGGAGCTCTAAAAGCAGTCGTGACCTGGAACGTCAGGTTGCTGCTATGAAAGCTCAGATTGAATCCAGGAACTATGTGAGGAATACGGACATATTGTTCATAGACTATTCCCGAAGCTGGCTGAATGTGTATAAATCCAGATGCTCCAATAATACCAAGCGCATGTATGAGAATATTATTGAAAAGCACTTCACGGCTCTTAATGCGCTAAAGCTAAAAGATGTGGAGCGTATTCACATTGAAGCTTTATTAGCAAATGCAGAGGATAAGAGGCGCACTCAACAGCAGATTTTGTTGACATTTTCCGCTGTCCTAAAATCCGCAGTGTCTGACAAGCTCCTGGCTGCTAACGTGGCTGATGATATTCTTAGGAATACCGACAAAATAAAATATAAGCCGAGTGAAAAGCGTCCTCTGACACCAGCCGAAAAGAAGGCCGTCTTTGATGCGACTTATAAATATGATTCTGATCAGGCTTATGTGTATCTGATATATGGATGTGGATTAAGACGTGAGGAATGCGTGGCACTTACGATATTTGATTTTAATTTTAAAAAGCGTGAAGTTTCCGTCAGCAAAGCCTATGAGTATATTACAAATACTCCCGGTGTGAAAGATCCGAAAAGCTCTAACGGAATCCGTACCATTCCAATACCTTCCAAGATTCTCCCTGTGGTCCAGGGCTATGTAGAGAGTGTGAAACGTTCCGGCCGGACTCAGTTGTTCGTGACAATGCAATACAAGAAGCCTCTTACCAAGAGCGCTTATGACAAGATGTGGAAAAGAATTGTGGCTGCAATGCAGGAGGTCTGTGACGAAGAAATTGTTAAGCTTACCGGTCATGTATTCCGGCACAATTATTGTTCTTCCCTGTGCTATCAGATTCCGAGAATATCTATCAAAAGGATCGCTCAACTCATGGGTGACACGGAAGAAATGGTCATGAAAGTTTATTCACATATTTTGGCCGAACGTGAAGATGTAGAGGGCGCTGTGAATGATGCGATTAATTTTTAAGAGTGTGGGATTTTTATCTCATGCTCTTTTTTTTCTGAGACACTTTTGAGACATCTTGAATTCAATGAGACACTTTTGAGACATTTACTTCGTTTTATTTTGACCTACTTTTACCTATCCATAAAACATGAAAATCCCCACAAACCCTTGAAAACATTGGGTTTGTGGGGATTCTATTCAGTGAGCGTGCGGGGATTCGAACCCCGGACAACTTGATTAAAAGTCAAGTGCTCTACCACCTGAGCTACACGCCCGTCTCTTCCAATATGCTAATCATAAAGGAAAATGCCCAGAACCGGAATCGAACCAGTGACACGAGGATTTTCAGTCCTCTGCTCTACCAACTGAGCTATCTGGGCATTCATCACATCAGCTATTGCCAATGTAAGTTGCGGGGGCAGGATTTGAACCTACGACCTTCGGGTTATGAGCCCGACGAGCTTCCAGACTGCTCCACCCCGCGATATTAAAATTTCTCTTTAAAAGAGTTAAGCCGATGATCGGACTCGAACCGATAACCTGCTGATTACAAATCAGCTGCTCTGCCAATTGAGCCACATCGGCGCAAGCCTTTAGGCTAATGGGTGGAGGTGGATTCGAACCACCGAAGCATTAAGCAGCAGATTTACAGTCTGTCCCCTTTGGCCACTCGGGAATCCACCCATATTCAATATAACTAACAACTTTTAAGCTGTAATGGGACCAATAGGGCTCGAACCTATGACCCTCTGCTTGTAAGGCAGATGCTCTCCCAGCTGAGCTATGATCCCATAACGACCCAGAAGAGACTCGAACTCTCGACCTCCGCCGTGACAGGGCGGCGCTCTAACCAACTGAGCCACTGGGCCTTATGAAGGATGTACCTTCAAAATCGCATATAAGAAATCTTTTAACATCTTTACCTATCCACCTGTGCTTCGCACTTTTGTGCTCTTGCTTTTGGTTATGCCCTCGACCTATTAGTAACAGTCAGCTCCATGTGTTACCACACTTCCACCTCTGTCCTATCTACCTCGTCGTCTTCAAGAGGTCTTACAACTTTCGTTGGGATATCTCATCTTGAGGGGGGCTTCACGCTTAGATGCCTTCAGCGTTTATCCCGTCCCGGCTTGGCTACTCTGCTATGCTCCTGGCGGAACAACAGATCAACCAGCGGCCAGTCCATCCCGGTCCTCTCGTACTAAGGACAGCTCCTCTCAAATATCCTACGCCCACGCCGGATAGG